>NZ_JBFSUD010000038.1:0-44292 GCF_041467175.1 Vibrio sp. 10N.247.310.24 | reverse complement strand
GGAAGTGGAAATGCTAACAGACTTCGATGAATGTCTAAGCTACCCAGTTGGCTGGTAACAACGTTAAACATTCTTTAAACACCATTTAAGCCTAGCGTTTTGAGCATTTACAGTTGTGCTCAATTTACTAGGCTTTGTTGTTCAAACGCCGAGGCGCGCTACAAGGGGAGATAAGTTCACGCAGCTCAGCGAACAGGTATTGTATTAACCCCGATTGGGTGCGTTTTTCGCTCCAGTTCGCTAGAACGCTGAGCGTTTTGGGCAGATACAAAGGAATCGACACCACTAACACACCGAGCCATGCCATGGTGAAGCGATGATGTTCGCTCAGCCATAACCCTGCTAACGCGACAATGGTTAATACTGCCCCGATAACAAACAGCTGATTTTCGTTAGACGCTTCCGGTGCTTGATAGAAACCTCCATGAGAAGAGAGGGGTTGTCGTACCCGCTGTTTAAAATGCTGCCAACAGGCGACAAGCGTTGCGGCCAGCGTGAGTAGCAATGCCTGCACTAACCATTGCCACTGCCATGTGCCGGGAAGCAGTGTCGCACCATAAAGTTGCTCAAGCGTTATCGCGACGGTGGGATGTAGCCAATGGCTGAGTTGAATGCCGAGAATGAAACCAAGCGACGCGCCCAGTGTGACTAAAAGAATCAGCTCGACTAACAGAGCTGAAAACACGATGCTTGGCGCAATCCCAGCTTGTTGAATTTGCACCAACAGCCGATTACGTTTCAGTAAACTGTACTTCACACCGTTGTAAGCGATGAATAGGCCAACCAAAAACGCCAACAAACTCATGGCGGTGAGATTGAGGTGAAAGCTATCGGTAATTGAACCGAGATCCGTGCTTTGGTTGTTGGAAATCCATTGCCCTTGCTCGCCGATAAGGCTTCGCCACTTATCCTGAGTATTGCTGTTCGTGTCGCTCTTGGTGTCAAAAATAGCGATATAGCTCAGTTGGCCTTGCTTGTTAAGCAGTTGCTGAGCGAACCCAATGTCCATCAACATTCGGCTTCCCAGTTGCCATTCATCTGGTAGCACTACTACTTGGGTGAGCACTTCATCGAAAGTGAGTACGTCTACTTCTCCCAAGTTCTGGTGTTGTGATTGGCTCATCATCACAATGGGTTCACCCGCTAAGAGTTGCGGCAAAGGTAAGGCATTGTCGAACAGGGAAATGTTTGGCTCTTTGGTTTGAGTGTTGCTTTTTTCGTCGACGCGAGCGTGACGAGATCTTGAAGTGAGGGCGGCGATCAACTCACTGCCTTGAACTGACCAACGTCGACCTTGTTCATCCCTTACTCGCCCTTCTATAACAGGTAGCGCTGCGCTTAATCCACTTTGCCTTAAACTGAAGTAGAGCGATTCCGGCAAATAGTTTTGCCCTGCTGGTGGAATGATAAGGTTCTGCGCTTGAGTGCTAAGTTGCTCGGTCGACTCTGCATAACTGCGCTTGGCATTGAGGTTGATGGCTTGCACAGCGACAAACAAGGTGACCGCTAACACAATGCCGATCAGAATCGCTGCGGCTTGCAATGGTGATTGCCGATAGTGCGCCGCGAATAGATTCAACGTCAGCTTTGTATGAGTCAGCTGGTTCTGAGCGAAGTCTGTTTGCTTCATTGGATTACTCACAACGCTGCTGCTCTTGGGGTTAGCTCCGCGTTCCTTAAACAACCATCATCTAACACCAATTTTGTCTGCATAAAGCTGGCACATTCTGGGCTGTGCGTAACCAAAAGCACCGCAGTGTTGCCTTGAGTGGTGATTTCACTCAGCAGCTTCATTACCTCAATGCCTGCTTTGTGGTCGAGGTTGCCTGTGGGTTCATCGGCAAGCAGTAGTTTGGGTTTATGGGCAAGCGCTCGCGCTATTGCGACTCGTTGTTGCTGACCGCCAGAGAGTGCAGATACGTGTCTTTCGAGTAGCTCACTGATGCCCAATGCATCAACTAAATAATCGCACCAGTCGCTCCATTTTTGTTGATTTAAATGGAGCGGGAAGGCGATGTTTGTTTTACGTTGAGTGGGGTTAGTAAGTTGAACTGTTGAAAGATCACGCCTAGTTTTTGATGGCGGAATCGGCTCCACTGTGGATCTCTCCAATCTGATGTGTTCTCGCCATCAAGCCACAATTCTCCACCAGATAGTTCGCCACCGGATAGAGGCTCAAACCCCGCAATGATATTCAGCAGAGTACTTTTCCCACTGCCACTCGCCCCTGTTAAAGCCACGCTTGCCCCTGTCGCTAAAGCGAAGTCGACATTGTCCAGCACGTGATGGGTATCTTTACCATCAACAAAGCTTTTTCTGGCATGTGTGAGTGTGACAATTGGGCTTTCCATTTCTTCTCCTTAGAACCAAAAACATAACCAAAAATGACAATCTAAACGTGTCGTTTCTGTTGAACTACCGCAATGGCAACCTCTATAAAACTGTAGACAACAATTTCAAATAATAGAGCGATTTATATCGAATTATTAATAACTTGTACTTCGAAAAGAGGGAAATAGATCAGTGTGAGGAGGAATACAGGTGTTAGTGGGAGCTTAGAGTCACCTAGGAGGCTTTTGGGTTTTTCGTCAGATGGTTCGTGACCACGTTTATGATCTTAGAGTAAAGACTATTTGCTCAATATTTTCACGTAAGAAGACGCAATAACAACTTGCTGTTAACGTAATGAGATTAATTTATTCGCGATTGTGTACTTACACCACTAATCGCTAATACAAGATGGCAGATTCTATGATTTTCGAATATTATAGTTTTAATATTGGGATAAATATCACATTTTGGTGCGTGCATGTTTAGTTGTCAGTCCATTTGTAAACAGTTCGTTATACTGCTAGCAGTAATTGTTTGTTCGCTTTTCACTGTATCCGCTAGTGCAGACACGAAAAGCACCTTGCGTGAAGAAACAATAATCATAGGGGTTATTAGCTCTAACCCAAAAAAAGCATTCAAACGTGCTCAGCCTTTTGCTGATTACTTAGCTGAAAATCTATCTAACGATGGTATCAAAACAGGCCAAGTTGTTGTCGCCCGCGACTCTCGTCAAATGGCTCGTTGGATAAAAAGCGGTCAGGTAGATCTGGTTTCTGAAACGGTGTTTGCAGCACAGGAATTAATGCAATATTCGGGTGCTGAACTTTTAGCAAGACGATGGAAAAGCGGTGTGGCGGAATATCATTCAATCTTCTTTTCCAAACGCAATAACGGGGTCGACTCCCTAGGTGACCTGCGAGGTAAAACGGTTGTCTTTGAGGATGTCGGTTCTACTAGTGCATTTCTTGTCCCTGCGGCGATACTGCTTGGGCAAGGATATAAGCTCTATGAGCTAAGCTCCCCTAGAGAATATCCACCGAAAGACAAGGTGGGTTATTTTTTCTCCGATGAATATTCAAAGTCTGGAGGAGAATCTAACATGATGAGCTGGGTTCATCGTAATATTGTTGCGTCAGCTGCATTTAGTAATCTCGATTGGGAGAAAGAAATTCCCGAGCAGGTAAAACAACAGTTACAGGTAATCCATACTTCTCAAGCGATTCCCCGCTCACTAGTACTAATACGCCCTGATCTCTCCTCCGAACTTAAGCAAAACATGCTCTTAGTATTGCTTGCGACTCATGAAAGTGAGGAAGGTAAACAGGCTTTGAAAGCCTATAAGAAGACGAAAAAGTTTGATGCTATCACACCAGAGATTGTAGAAAGCATTTCTTGGGCGGAAGCGCAAAAACGACTGGTTGATGAATACATCTCCCGTTAACTAGAGAAGTTATTGCTTATGAAGTTAAAAGGTAAATTGGTTCTCGGAAACATGCTTATGGTCGTTTTGACTATGGGCTGCCTTTCCTTGTCTCAGTGGCTGATATCTTCATACTATAGTGATGAAATTCTGGAAGAAACGGCAACGAATATTGCAGAGAACTTTACTTCCCAAGCTCAGAGTCAAGCAGAACAAACGGTTGAGTACCTCTCAGATGCACTTTTTGATCCGATGTATTTTTATGATATCGATAATATTAACTCCATTTTAGAGCCTGCCTTTGAAAATAAAGATGTCATATTCATAAAGGTTTTTGATGCTAATGGTCTGATAGTTCATACAGGAGAAGATGTAGTACTCGGTTATGGCTCCAACTTGGATATGCCAAGGGTGCAAGAAAATGTCTTGAATAAGCAAGAAGCTTACACAGAAAACAATTCATCAGCACTGATTGTTGCACGGCCAATCACGATGAATAAGACTCGGTTAGGTGGCATAGTGATGGGCTACTCCTTAAAGGCTGTGAAAGACGATATCGAGAAAAATAACACCATTATCAAGGATATTACTGAGTCAAGTAGAAGCTATAGCGCGGTGTTGAGCATAATCTTGACAATGTTCATGTGTTTGGTGAGCTTACTCTTTTCCATGTTATTAGCTAAGACGATGATTCGTCCGATTAATCAACTCCTACAACATTCGAAACGCATCAGTAAAGGGGTTTTTCAAGTATCAAACAATATACAGCGCAGTGATGAACTCGGAGAGCTTGCTCAGGCATTTGATAGGATGGATTCAAGCCTCAAGCAACGGAATGAGGAAGTAGAGTTTTTAGCTTACAACGACCCACTGACTAAGTTACCGAATCGCTCTCAGTTTATTAAATGTCTTGAACTATGTATTCATCGATGCAAACAGTCAAAAGAGGTGTTTGCGGTTTTCTTTATCGATTTGGACGAGTTTAAACGTGTCAATGACAACCTTGGACATCAAGCTGGAGATGAGCTGTTAAGTGAAGTGGCTCAGACATTAACTAACTCGCTAAAAAAAATGGGGCAAATGACTACAAAGGAAGAGCCTCAATGCATGATTGCAAGAGTTGGGGGGGATGAGTTTTTACTTCGCTTATCAGGAGTTAAGACACAGGATACAGTATCTAAGTTTGCCTCTGATATTGTGCACTCACTAAAACAGCCGATTTACCTCAATTCCGTAGGTGAATCGGTAGTGGTTGGAGCGAGTGTTGCCGTTGCTTTATATCCAGACTCGGGAAATACCTCTGAAGACTTGGTGAAAAGTGCGGACATGGCAATGTACAGCGCCAAAGAGAATGGTAAAGGTAGGTACTGTTTCTTCAACCAAGAAATCGAACAGAAGATACTCGCAAGAGGAGTCATCGAAAAGGAACTTAGATCTGCGATAGATGATTTTTCTCAGTTTAGGCTTTTATATCAACCAAAGTTTGACCTGAAAACAGGGCATGTCGTTGGAGTTGAAGCCCTTATACGTTGGCATCACCCTACAAAAGGCAATATTTCTCCAATTGAGTTCATTCCTATCGCTGAAGCCACGGATATTATTCATACACTTGGTGATTGGATAGTAATGCAAGCCTGCAAAGATATTCAGGAGTGGGATTTTAGACATCACCTTCCTCCCGAATTTTATGTTGCGATAAACCTGTCTCCAAAGCAGCTCTATGGTGATAAGGCACTCCGAACATTCCAATATCAAACAAAAAAACATCAAGTTGAAGTGACAAGGTTACATATAGAAGTAACCGAAACGGCCCTAATGTTTGATAAGGTAAGTGCAAAGAAAACGTTGGACGACCTTAGGAGTATGGGGATCAAAGTCTGGTTAGATGATTTTGGCACCGGATACTCTTCACTAGGGTTCTTACGAGAGTTCAATATTGATGGTTTGAAAATTGACCGAAGCTTTGTCAATGATCTTGAGTGCGATATGAATGACCGAGCTCTATGTGCTGCAGTTGTTTCAATGGCTCACCAGCTAGGTATTAAGGTCGTTGCTGAAGGAATTGAAACAACTGTCCAGTCAAGCTTCTTAGCGCAATCGGACTGTGACTACGGACAAGGTTATCTCTTAGCCAAACCTATGTGTGCGGAAACGCTGTCGAAAAAACTTGAAACTGGGTTGAGCAAACCGAAACATACAAACGTTATTTATTTGAAGTGATTACGTCTTTTAACCTCCCCCGTTTAACGCAGTGTTAGGAGGGTTACCTAACACGAGCGCAAGTTATCGCGATCAACGATGTACTAAGGAAGCAATATGATCTTGCCATCTAATCGTGTGGTTTTCGATTCAATAAGATCAATCGCGGTTTGCACTTCATCGAATGGCAGGTAGCGGTCGACGTCGAGCTGTATGTCGTTTGTGATGAAGTGATCTAGCATGGTTGTGAATTTATCACGGCGCACATCTTTGCCTTCAGCCTCTTCCCAATAACGTAAGAAGAAGGTGCTGAAATCGATGTGTTGGCTTTTCGCGTACTCAAAGAAGCGTGGCTCGTAAAAATCCAACGACAGCGTCCCATAGTTGATAAAACGCCCTTTGTTGCCAAGGGTGTGAATAAGATCGGTTCCGGGTGAGCCGCCAATCGCATCAAAGGCAACGGTTGGCATCGGCAAGCCTAACGCCTTAATTTGAGAAGCTAAATCGTCGTTTGCATCTAACACCCAACTGGAAGTGGCTAGGCATTGTTCCGGCTGTGATGTAACGACAATGATTTTAAAGCCGAGTGATACTGATAACTGGGAGAAGATCTTACCGATGGCAGAGCTGCCTGCGTTGATGATCAACACATCTTCTTGGGTCAGCTTAGCCACTTCTGTCGTCAACACCCATGCAGTTAGCGCATTAATGTACAACTGACAGGCGTAGCCATTGTCTAGATGCTGAGGAATTTGGAGCAGGTCATCTGGTGATGCATCGACATAGTTCTGCCACGTTCCACTGGTTGCCACAAGCACACGCTGGTTTACTGCAAACTCAGCATTGCTGGATTCTATAACCCTTCCTACCGCTTCAAATCCCGGTACTCTCGGCGGCTGGTGGCTATGTTTGTATTGGCCCACACCATAAATCGACAACAAATCACTAGGGTTGATGTTAGTCGCTTCAATTTGTACGCGAACTTTATCTTTGTCTAATGCCCCTAAAGCGACATGTTCTAACTTGAGAGATTCTTTTGGCTGACCGAAACGGAACTGGCTAATTCGGGTATTTTGCTTAGTGTCAGTCATAGTTCGGATACCTTTATGGGTTATGAGTGTTGCATCGATTTTAATTGTAGCGTGTTCATAAACAATCTTGGGTCGGTAATATTGCTCAACATAGCTGGTGTTGGTAAACAGTCATCATCAACGTAGTCGACATAGTCCGCCGCCGAATCAAAGATCAAAATATCCAAAGCCAAACGATCCAAACCATATCGGCCTCGGTGGATCATATCCGCTGAAAAAACCAATAAGTCACCGGCGGCTAATGGTATCTGCTTACCACCAGAGATGTCATCGCTGCTCACTTTGCCGTTTTCTTCTTGGCGAACATTGTACTCTTCTTCGTTATCCCAACGTTTGTGCGTGCCGGGGATAAGCTCCATACCGGGCTCATCAAAAAGGGGGACTCGCAGATGCAATACCTGGGTTTCCATGATGACTTTCATTTGGTCATCAACGTCGTAGTCGTATTGACAGTCACGATGCCAGAAGTCTTTTTGTTGCGGATTTACCGGGTTGAAGAACAGCTGTGTATTCATGAATGCTGGTTTGTTTGGAATCACCGCATCAACCACGTTCATCACTTGTTTTGAGCTGATGAAGTCAAAAAGCACACTTCTATCGTCGGCAGGCAAATACTCGCTTCCCGTAATTAAAGACGAGTTAAATGCTTCTTCTTTATAGAATTCTTCGTTGTCTGCTTTCCATGATTCATGGAATTTCAGCACGACTTTTCTAAGCGATGCAATTTGAGCTTCATCGAAATAATTTCTGATAACAAAGTAACCATGTTCGTCGTAACGGTCACTTAATTGTTGGCTGTTTTCTACCACTGACTACCTTCGTTCATTCTTTGCTGTGTAATAACTAGGGGCTGTTGACCTTTCGTGGTTAAGTTTTGTTCGAGATAAAATCGTTTTAGGCGCGGCGAAGAGTATGTAGCCTAGTCATTCTAAGCAAACATTCTTCAACAAAGCATAAACGATTTTAGCTGAACCCTTCGGGCAGCTCTTGTGGTTCATTTCTACTGCGTTATCGGCTTTTTATGTAGGCCAGCTACACGTCAAAGCCTCTTCCTTGTATAAATTTTCCACAAGATGCTGCAAAACCCAGCTCGAAAGGTCAACAGCCCCTAGAGATTTCTTGGGCGCATAATGCCAGACAGTTGTCATTCAACCAAGTAACGAGTGCAGAAGCCTGTAGATTCAGTGATGCGATAAAGCTCTATGGGGGCGAGTGTTACATGCCTATCCATATCATGGACTCATGCGATAAAAATCTCCGCATATGTGATCTATCCCTTATTTTATAAAATGAAAAGATTCATATGGTGAATGTTTTTGTGGTTTGCATGATTATTGACCATGTTGAAATTTGGTTGTGTATGGAAGATAGAAAATCATGGATGGTTTTTCGCTGGATATGAGAACGCTTAATTTTATTATTATTTTGTTCTCTTTCACTTACTGCATTGGCTTATTGCTGTTCCAATTTACGCAACAGCCAATTAAAGGGCTCTCTAGCTTTTCCCTTTCAATATTTGTTATTGGAACTGGGCCGTTGATGTTGAGCCTAAGGGGGGAGTTACCGGATTGGGTCACTGTTATTGGTGCCAATATGGTCATTGCGCTAGGCTTTCATCTCGCTTTGTATAGCTTATGTTTGTTTCGAGAATACTCTCTCAAATGCACCTACCTCAGTAGTCTAATGATGTTGGCTCTTTTGCCATGTTTTATTTACTTCACGTTCTATGAGCCTTCCATCAAGGCTCGAATTATCCTCATTAGTTTATATCTGGCTTTTGTGACTCTTTGCACTGCCTTTGCGGTATTAAAGGGCCGGCGTGATGACTTGACTCTAGGTATTCGGATGATGGCCTTGTCATTTACGATATATGGCGGGTTTATGGTTTTTCGAGTCGTGGTGACACTATTCTCCGCTGAGCTCCAGGATTTCATGGCGGCCACTCTCATTCATCAACTTGCCTTTTTAGTGAGCATCGTTCTTATTGTGTCGATGAGCTTTACAATGCTTTGGCTGATTAATGCAAGGTTGCTTAGTTCTATTCATGACCTGTCTTACAGCGATCCTCTAACGGTACTGGGAAACCGCAGAGCATTAGATGAGATAGTTCCAGTTATCATGAAGCAGGCGGAGACTGCGCCTGTCAGTGCCATTATGATGGATATTGATAACTTTAAGTCGATTAATGACCAACACGGACACATTGTGGGTGACCTCGTCATCAAGTCTTTTGCTGAAATGGTTCAAAGTGCGATAAAAACATCACCCAAAGCCAGTGCGTTTCGTTTTGGCGGAGACGAGATAATGATTTTATTGCCCAATGTTAATTTCCTACAAGCACAGGCTATTGCTTGTAAGCTGCGGTTGTCTATTTCAGAGATCTCAGCAGTGCAAGGAATTGAGATGTTTCTGACGTCGAGTTTTGGTGTTGCTCAGCTTCACCCACATGAGAGTTGGAATGGGTTTATTAGCCGAGCCGACAAAGCGTTATATCAAGCGAAAACAAACGGTCGCAATATGACTTCAATTTGTCCTAGTCATATTAACGAGCTCGTCACTGCCACATAACCAATACTGCTGCGATAGAAAGCAAAATGAGCGCAAGAATGTCTTTGCGCGCGATGCTTTGTCCCAACCAGAAATAGGATATCAACACCATGAAGATCACTTCGACTTGCCCGAGTGTCTTTACGTACGGCACGGCTTGAAGCGACATCGCGCTAAACCAACCCAGAGAACCGATAACACTCGCTAGGCTTGTCATTACGACCAGTTTCGACTTCTTGAATATCTGGCGCAGCGTGTCGCGTTTTCTGAAAAAGAGATACGTACAGATAATCACTGTCTGAAGGGAAATAACGAGGAACAGCACCCATGCGGCGCTATGAGGGAAGGGCAGCCCTATGCTCAAGCTTGCTTCACGTACCCAAAGAGACGTTAAAGCAAAAGCGGTGCTACAAGCCATACCTAATAAGAACACTTTCGGGGACAAGCTTCGCCAGCCAGAAGCGCTACTCATGATTAGTACGCCTAACGTGCCAATAAGCACGCCAATCCAACCTGTTAATGTTAAAGCAGTTCCAAAAAACAATACGGATAACACAGCAGATACGGGGGCTTCACACTTGGCTAAGCCTGCTCCTATCGCATAGTTTTCGAGCTTAAATAACATCACCATTAAGCCCGTCGCGAGGATCTGCATAATGGCTGCTGCAATAATGTAGAAAACAAACTCACCCGAAAAATCAGGTGTGGATACTGGCTTCCATTGATAGAGGACGCACAGATAAATTAAGGCGATTGGGCCTGCCCAGATAAAACGTGCCAGCGTCACACCAGCAACACTCATGGTGCCACTTAACTTGCTTTGAAAGGCATTGCGCCAAGATTGGCTGAAGGCTGCGAGAAGAGTAAAAGCTATCCAACTAAAAGACATGACGCTTCCATGTGTTATGTAATTTGATGATTATCTTAACAAAGAATCACATGATAAGAAGCGACATGGTCTATTTATAGCCAGAGGCTCATTTTACTCTCCATTCAGTATCAGTACGTTCTTCAAAAGATCGGCTGTTTTTTGTTTTTGAAATAGAACAACGCGCTAATCAAAACGAACAATAAGGTGAAGTAATAGAAAAACGAAGACAGTGAAGCTAAGAAAGCGAGGTTCTGTTCTATTTCTTGTTCGGTGTAGCCCTGAGACACCAGTTTATAGTAGTAAGCGTACAAAATGCCGATCAGCCCATATCCGAGATTAAACATCAGGCCTTTAAAGCTGAGGACAGTGGCTCGGTTGTGTGATTCGGTTTTTTTATTCAGGTGGTAGCTAATGAAAATGTTCATCGTCATGATAATAAAAATCAGTACTAGTGCTGGAATAACCCCGTAAATCGTCCAACCTAAACTGATCCAATAATAAGTCGCCATGCTTGCTAAACCCATAACCACAATGAAGGTTTTAGGCTCCATGCTTTCTGCTAGCCTACGGCTTTGCCCCGCCAATATGATTTTAAGCAAACTGATCCCCGCGCCAATAAAACCGAAGTAGATAATAGGAATATTGATGGCGAGATAATATTGGCTGTTCATGGTTAGGAACATTCTTGAGGTGTGTTCGAACAGGCTGTAATACAACAACATGAACAGCACGTAAGGCGTAGCAAGTACCCACTTACCTGTGTCAGCTGTTAATTTAAGGCTGGCGATGGTGGTTGCCAATTTGGTTTGGTCGCTTGGCATTACCTTTTTCTCTTCGCGCATATTAATCGCGGCATAGATGGCGATCATCGCTACAAATAGGGTGGCGAACACAGGAATACGCATCAGATCTTTAGTGCTTTCTGGTTCAGATAGTCCAAGGAAATGAAAGATGTTCGCCATAAAGTTCACGTCGTACATCGCCGCGCCAATTAGTGTGACAAAGATACCGACCGTTGAGGCGACACGAAGCTGAATTTGCAGCACTCGCGGCCACAACTCTTCATTGCCTTGTTCTTTTAAGGTGTCGTAAGCCAATGCCTCGTCAGCACCGCTGGCCAGTGCCATCGCTAAGCCACTGAGAATCCGGTTAATTAGAAAGACTATGAATACCAAGTCGGGGTTTCCGGTTGGTACTAGCGCTATCATGGCGATCTCAACAAACATCACAATCGAAGACAGCACCACCAGTTTCTTGCGGCCTAAGGTATCGGCGAATGCACCCGACGGTACTTCAGCAAGCACAATGGTGGCCGCCCAAACTACATTGAGCATCGCGAATTGAGACAGGGTTAACCCGTAATCTAAATAAAGTAGGGTGAATATAGGGTAGTAAAAACGCGCAAAGTAGCTGCTTCTAAACATTAAGAAGTAGCGGACATTGGGAATGTTAAGGATCTCTTTGAGCGTCATGATAATTTCAGTAATTTAGATAACACATTATTATGTATAACCCTTTTACTCTTTTAAATCATGGAATTGTTTCAAGAATCAGAAAAACAACTAGTTGAGTTTATTTCGCAGCGCCTTTGAAGGCTAGAAAGGTAGCAGGATTAAAAAGAGGAGCGCTGAGGCTCCTCTTTTATCGTAGGCCGCAGTGAACTTTATCGTTAGTACATAGACTTAACGGCTAGTCCACGCGCTTAAAGTTAGGCAATAAGGTTTCTGGCTGTTGCGCTATAAATGCTTTACTTGGTGAGTAAGCGCGGAAGTAAACAAACCAGTTTTCATCTTCTCGGGTTTGCACCCAATTCGCTTCATTTACACCAGCAGGCTTAGTTGGCGAGAAGTGGAAGGTGTAATTGCCTTGCGAATCTTTAACTGTCCCTTCAATGTTAGAACCCACGTCGGCACGCTCAATTTCGTTGTCGATGATGGCGCGGTTCTCGACGTTGTAGACAGTGATGGTCCAGAATAAATCGGCGAAATTTACATCTCCATCTAGCGTCAAAGTATAGTGGTTACTGCCATTTAGCCCTTTGCCATTGTCGTCACGGTAGTTGTCTAGGTAGATCTGTCCCCAACCGCCGTTCTCAAATCCATGCATTGCAATGTCGTTAGTGACGGCTTCATAAAACCAAGCTGCACGTCCATCGAGGTCCATACCATAGTGACGGTCTTGGTTTGGTGTTGAAGCCGTTGCGATTTCCCACGAATTCCCTTCTTTGCCATAAGCCGCGTGTGGTAGACGTTCAGTCTTGTTGAAATCGATGTTTTTAACCATAGCTTCACCCATGATTACAGCTTGTTCTAAGATGTCACGCTGCTGAGCTGATGGAGTAAATGCTTTGCCTTTTTCAATACCTAGTGGGCGTAACATGTCGTGCATCATGCGGTCGCGCTCTGCTACAGGTTCGGCTTGGATCGCTTCATTCAAGGTCTCCCAAAATGCCATACCACGTGGGTGCTTAGCATCGTCACCACGTTCAGGGAAGTTCACGCCTTTGCTACTGAGCGGCTTGCCGTTAAGGTCAGTAATTTTTAATGCTTCTAAGTCTTTCATACGTTGCTGATCTGACTTAGCCATTAAGCGAACACCCAAGAAAACATTATTGGTATCAGACTCAAATACTTTTGCGCCTTTTGGCAGGTTACTCGGCGTTTCAGAACCTTTCGCTTTTACCACGTAGACGCCCGGCTCAGTCATCTGAGAAATACCGATTTGCCACATGGTGTGTACCGCGCCACGCAGTTCATTTGTGGGTATTTCTATAACAACGGGCTCTTTCTCTACGTTAAACCAAGTAATCGCGTAAGGCGTAGAGGTATTGTAAGTTAAACCTCCTAGCTTAGATTCATGAGACTCAACATAAGTAATTTGACCATCCTCTGCCCCCATGTCGGCATAGGCTTGTTTCCATGCGTAGTTTGACACCAAAGGCACGGACCAAATGTAAGCTTGTGACGCGCGTTGATAGTCCATCAGTTCAAACAGTTTTGCAGAGCTTTCTTGTGTTGGAATGCCATGAAGAAAGTCGGTTTCGAAAGTAAAGTCACCTGCACGCGTTTGGATCGTTTCTGTCGTATCACCGTTGCCTGCTATCGCTGTGGCTGAAAACAAGGCTGTTACAGAAACTAGCATGGCAGCTGAGCGTAATGGGCAAGTGAAACTACCAATAAAGGCTTTAGATATCATATTCATAATGTGTCCTCAAAACTCAAAATTATTCGTCAAAACGGGAATGGCTCGTCGAACAGAAATCATTGGTTCAAACTGAAAGAGCTCATCCAAGCAGAAAGTGACTGCTTAAAACTGATAGTTAAATTCGATGCGGTGATCACCGTCTTCGATACTGGTGTTTTCTGTCCAATTTGCAAAATAACGAACGTTCGCCCTTGGGTTAATCTGGTAGCTCGCAGCAAACTCATGTGCGAGTACAGAATCACTGCCCTCGAATCCATAATCTTTGAACGTTGATGAACCAGACATCGTGCCTAAATACATAGGGTTATAGTTCAACCAAATCTTGTCGGTAAGTTGCATTTTTGCGTACATACCCGCCACGTAGAAAGTGCCGTGCATGTTGTAGCGATCACGAAGTTGATCCGCGTCGAGGTTGCCTCCAGAGCCTTCAACCAACTCCTCACCTGCAGCAACACCAACACCCGCAAGCGGATAGAAGTTAAACATGCCCATTTGTGGAAGAGCCTGTATAAAGCTATATGACGCACTACCTTGATTACTATCGAAATCCCAAGACATATCGACTTGTGTGCCTCGACCATTGGTTAAGTCTACGCCGAAGTTTCTGAAACGAATCGAATCGATAGTGTCATCTGCGCCTCGGTTATTCCAACCAATGGCTTCACCAGCGATGCCTTTGACTTCGAAGACATTCATACCCATGGTCGTATCGCTACCAGTGTCATAGGTTTGCCCGATTTTCAGGTTTAAGCCTTTGTCTGTGTAACCGAAGCCACCTTGTGTATAGACGGCTAACGGATCTGACATATCTTGAATTTCGGCTTCTTCCGCGAACGCGACACTTGCCAGAAACAAAGGAGTTAGAGAAAGGATTGAACGTTGTAATAACATAGATGCCTCATAAATTTATCTCACTACATCCGTGTACTGCGTGAAGGTGAGGTAACTATACAAAGTGGACATCGTTAAGTTAATTCATATAAACTTAACCATTCGTTAAGTATTGGTTTATGGTTTGGGTATGAAACTGAATAACGTCGATTTGAACTTATTGAAAGTGTTTGTGGTGGTGTATCAGGAAAAAAGCTTGCGCAAAGCAGCTGAAAAGCTGTTTGTCTCGACACCAGCGGTAAGCCAAAGCGTCAAAAAGCTTAAGGAATCATTAGGTGAAGAGCTATTTGTTTTGTCCAATAAGCAGTTTCTCCCGACGCCTTATTCTGATGAACTGTATCGACGTGTATTTCCACTATTGGACGGGTTGGTCACGGCGATAGAAGAGGGTAAACAGTTTACTCCTGCCGAACTAAGCGAAGATTTTAAGATAGAGGCGAACCCGCACCTTTTGCCTTGGTTAACACCCTCTCTGTTTCATCAACTCTCAGATGAAAGTCCACTTTCGAGGTTGATTAGTCATACTAGCTCCCAAGATTCACTGGAAAGACTTAAGAGTGACGAGATTGATTTTGTTATTCACTTTGAAGCTGAAAACCTGCCCGCCGAGATCATTGCTGTGCCTCTCGTGACCCTAAAATTTGTATTGGCAGTAAGAGTCGACCATCCTTTTAAAGAGGATGTAGCACAGATTGATGATTTGTTGTCCTTTCCATTTGCGCATGTTGACCTTGCTTACTTCGATCAAAACAAACACTCGCGATTGGAAGAAGAAGTTTTAAGCCAAGGTAAATCGATTAATATGGCGCTTCGAACGACGTCAGTTGTTGGGTTAATAGAAACGATTAAGCATTCCAACATGATCGCACCCTGCATGCCTCCGGTGATCGAACAGCACAAGGGAGTATTGCGCTCGATTGTGATTGAAGGATTAGAAGAAGATGCAGAGAAAATGGAGGTATTTGCCTATCTTCATAAGAAAAACCAACATTCTGCCAAATACAAGTGGTTACTGGATTTGATCGAAACAGCGATGATTGAGGCCAACCATCAGTGAGTTCTAATCGTTTTTTTTCATTGATTCACTTAACCGTAGTCAGCTATTCATTTTCTGTTTCTTTAGAAGCGTTTGGCGCCCAGCCTTTCTCTAGCCAGTTGTCCAGTAGGTGTTGCAGTGCGTTCAAAGAGGTTGGCTTCTCTAGGCGACCGTCCATCAGTTTTCTGATCATGTCTAGCTCTCGTTGTCCTGATTCACCAGACAAAGCAATAATTGGTGTTTGAGGTGAGCGCGCCTTGATGATCTGGCTTGCGTCAAAGCCATTCATTATCGGCATTTGTACATCCATTAAGATCAAATCAACTTTGTGTGATCTGAACAGCTCGACAGCATTTTCCCCGTTTTTAGCTTGCAAGCTATTTACGCCAAGTCGGCTCAGGTACATCTGAACAAGCGTGCGTTGCACTTCTTTGTCATCAACAATAAGTACCGTCGGTGCAAGATGGCTTGATGCTGGTTGATTTTCTGCTTGCGTGCGTTCTGTTTGCTTACTTTCTGTTAGCGTACTTGCCGGTTCAGGTTCTATATCACCGCTTGGAGTTTGGCTCTCTGGTTTTACATCAGCTTCGGCTTTATCTTCCGTCGATTGGTTGTGTTTCCAACCGTTGAAATAAGGCGTACGCAGCGTCTCCGCTTTTGGAGCATTGGGTACAATAGGGAAGTACAGGTGAAACTCAGTAAATTCACCAAGTTTGGAATGGCATTCCACTCTGCCACCAAATGAGCGCATCACTCGTTGGCAATACCCCAGTCCTAAGCCGCTACCACCGCTTTTTTGGAAAGAGAAAAAGTCATCAAAGACCTTATGAACAATGGCTTCGTCAATGCCGGGGCCGGTATCACGAAATGTGAGAACGTTCTCGTAAGATCCTGTTTTGGTGCTGATCTCAATTTGGCTGTCTGGGTAAGAATCAAAGTAATAGATTGCATTGCGTATCAGATTGAAAATGACGAAGTTGAATAGAGTTTCATTTAGTTTTGCCACAAAATCAGCGTGTTGTGGTAAACGAATTCGCTCAATGATCTTCTCGTTCTCAAAGCCATAGTGGCTGACGGCTTGGTCCACGGCCTTGTGGATAGATGTCATGGTGATTGGTCCATGCTCAGGCGAGCTATCACTGACTTCTCGTAAGATGATATCAATCAGTTGCCGCCCGCGTTGAATCGCTGCTTGGCCATTCTCAATGTCAGTCAAGATTTGTTGAGTTGGTGCTTGATTATCAATGTGCTGTTTTAGTAGTTCAAATTGCAGTTGCACTTGAGCGAGTGGGTTACGCATCTCATGAGCGATCGAGTTAGCAAGAGCACGACTTTGGCGAATTCGTCTATCGGCTTCGATGGTGCTTTGTACACGCGTTAACAAGGTTTGCAGTGCAGAGATTTCTTCATTAGAGAACATACGATTGTTGCTTTTGTGCGATGATACTAGCAAGTGTGTGACTGATTTTTTGTGTCCGAATAGTGGCATTACCAACGCGGTGTTGTTCGAACTCATCTTGTCATAAAGTGCTTTTAGCGACCGTTTAGCGAGCGCAGTATCATCTAGCTCTTCAGAAAGCTCATCGAACACTAGAACGGACTCTTTGCTAGATAGGTAATCTTCGTAGAAGGTTTCGTTGTAATTACTGTTAACTAGTCGAAGCTTATCTTCTGGGATTTGCAGTTGGCGACCTAAACGACGCATGGCATCGTCAATCGACAACTTAAAGCCTTCTTCTAATGCGAGTATCTGTTGTACCGGTGTCTTTTTGTTTCTATAGACAAGCAATGAGGAGTAAGGACTTACACGTTTGTAGATTGGACTCCATGTAATGCCGATAATTGCGCAGATGGGTATCGCTAATAGCCATTGGTTACCGTCAGTTAGGGGAATAAATACCGTACAAAAAGGTATCACTAAAATTGCACACACCAGCAGCACATTAAGGCTTATGTATGTAAGGTATTTAAAACTGTAGAAGCGAGAGGTCAGCAGAGCATAGCCTACAAACAACATCTCACTGAGCGACAACGCTGGGGGGAGCCAGGTGAGCGAGAAATCACGTAGGAAATAGGCAACGCCAATGTGAATCGTTGCTGTAGATAGCATGAATACCAAGATACCTGTAATCATGTAGTTGGTTTTGGCTAATGTTAGTTTGCTGCTATTGGCACGCATGGTCACTAGATTAGTCAGTGTAAGGGCAATCAAGCTGATAACCCCAATGAAAAAGTAGGGTGTATGCGGGCCAAACTCGATCACGAATTGGCTTGGAGCCGTAATGGTGACATCTTCTACCGTTAACCCTGGGGTCAAATTGATATAGAAAGAGTAGCCCGTCATGCTCGCGAGAATGGTTTGTTGCCACCTATGGATTTTACCACTGCGGTTTTCGGCTGCGAGCTGACACGAGAAGTAATACGCAAAGGCAAAAGCAAGGAAAGAGCTGAGGTTGGCCAACTTTGCTGCGAATATGGCTGCTGTGGTACCAAGTCCTGGCAAAAAGCCGGTGTGGAAGTAGGCATTACTGCTGATCCACGTAATAATACAGATGGAATATGCGATGTAAGGTACATGGTGTGTCCCCACTATCGCTTCGTTCTTTTGTTTAAGGCGATAACAATAGTAGAACAGCCACATTACAACAACAGCGACCGTTGCAAGCAGAGTGATGGCTTTAGCAAAGAATATCGCCTCTAGCCCAAGATCAAACGTCTTCATATTATTTGCCACGCTGTATTTTTATTTTCACGGAGGCACCGTCTATAGTCTCGAAAGTTGACATGATTGAATGCCTTCAACATCAGTTCAATATTCCATAACCCGCGGTAAGTCAGTAAGTTCGTTTCGTTCAAGTCACAAGACCCTAGCGGCAAGTATGCTTGTGGTTCGATAGCCTTGTAAAAATTGAGTATCAAAGGTTGATCTATAATGGTGAAACCAATTTTATAGCTCGCTTGATGTAACAAGTTAAGCATCTCTTTTTGAGCAAGATAAAGGAAGTAGACTTTTTGTTGAATATTTCCACTCACGGTTAGGCGTAGAATTTCACATACAGCTTGCATTTCGGCTAATTGTAATTGGAACTTATTATCGAACTCTGGAATAGAGTCACACTTTGATAGGGCCGGTTGAGTAAAAATATGTAGCTCTGCCAGTCCCTTATAACCACGTCTGGATAAACCGTACTTCCATTTGTCGTTGCTAAACATGGGGGCGTAGCTTAGCCAAGTCTCATTTTTTGACTAGTCCTGAATTAGGGCTGAAGAGACTAGGGTTGGAAAGGCTTCATCTGTTGGGTGTTTGAGTAGAATAAAGTGCTTACCTGTTTGTGATAAGTGGAGTAAAGGCAGCATCTCATACCACTTCTCACCTTTAATAAAAACCTCAAGGTTGCTTAAAGCAATAGCATCGTTGATTGGTATTCCTTGAGGGCGACTTGGCGTTTGTACTAAGAGTGGGCTATTTTCTATTTGGTCAATGATTACACCATAGTAAGCACTATCTTTAATGGGCAGATCTATAGGATAAGGGGCATGGGTGCTCAATGGTAATTTTGCTTTGATTGCGGAAATTTCACATTCACACCAAAAGTCCAACCAATGCATATAGCATTGTCCTACCGCTTCCTCTAAGAGAGCAACTTCTGCGGATAAGGTATTTGGATAGCGCTGAACCAGATCGCGGTAGTCCATCACTTCAAACATTACTGAGTCGCTTTTTGTTTGATGTTCAGGGAAAAGCAATTCTATTTGGCTTCGACGATGTTCTGCCACTGTTTTGAAAAGAGCCGTGCGCTGTTGCGGTTGATAAGTGTCGAGTACGAGTTCAACCAGAGCGTGTTGTTGTTTTTCGATAGGCAGGCTGCTAGCCAACAGTGAACCTAAAGACGACATTAATTCCATGTAGTGAACCGCCTAAGTTTATCCAATTGTTTTTATGTGACTTATACCCGTTTATGAGAGATGTATCTATGGCTGATGTTTGAGAGTAGTTACTTTATAAAGTTGCCCTAACTTTTTGTGCGTTTAGTTTCTCAAAAACAAGCTGCATTTAAAGTGGGAGTTTACTACTTGTACTAATCCTAAACAACATGGTTTCGCCATTTTTCAATCAATTCATGAACCCCTAAATTAGTGTATTCTCAAATACTTACTTGTCTGCTTATTGTCCGGCTTTGGTTTTCTGACAGTGCTCTGTATTTACAGATTAGTTACAACATAATTTCTGATGAAGTGATGACATTCGAGGTTTAAGCTTGCCTGCATATGAAACATCATTACGGGTAATCTCTCGTAAATGACTGACTGAATGAACGATGTAGAGAGGATTTATGAAAAAAGTACGATTAACATCATTACTTGGATTAGCAACTGTGTTTAGTGTTGCTGTGTTAGCTGGATGCAGTCAGGAGTCTGATGCTCCCGTGCAACCGCAAGAGAAAGCGAATCCGATCTGTAGCACTAAAAACCTGACAGGTGGTTGGTCGCAAAGCGCTATCACACCACAAGCTAAGCAAGCTTTAGACGCAGTTCTTAGTCAAATGAACACTTCAGCTGAGCTCAAGCAGATCTTGAGTGTTCGAACTCAGGTTGTCGCGGGTTTGAACTATGCGATCGAGTTTGAAATGGATAATGGTGAAGTGTGGAATACCGTTGTGTATCGTTCGCTACAAGGTGACATTGAAATGACGCAACCTGCACAGCAAGGTCGTCTGTGTCTATAGATTAACTGGTCCATAAATTAACAGGTCTATTGATTAACTAGCATGTAAATAACTTCGTACATAAATAATGGCTCCTATTTAGGAGCCATTTTTATTCTACTTAGAGGCGTTTTTAAACGTTACTAGTTTGCCAATGCGGGTTCCGATAACTCTTGAACACAAGCACGGCTGATGTCTTCATCAATGTAGGCCATCCCAAGTTTATTCAGATAGTCCATACGATCGGCTGAGCGAAGCTCGATGTCGGGGCCTGCGATGTTGTTCTCTTGATAGATCTCAGTTAAGTGAGCCATGAATTGCTCGCCAACACTCATCATTAATAGGCTTATTGCGCCTACATCCGGTCTGACTTTTTCTTGTTGTTTGTCAGATAGATTGACGGCTAACACGATAGGGCGCTCTTCACCCTCAAAACGAGTGCTGCGTTCGCGAATGGTTTGCTGAGCCCAGTAGTAGGCCAGTTCTTTGCTCTGGGTAAGAAACACTGGTTCAACTGATTCGGTGTAGTTGTTGCCAATGGTTGCCATGGTTTTTGAAGCGGCTTCATTGAGTGCTTTGTCTCCTGAGCGTTTCAGCCCTTGGCTTTGGATTGAAGCGAGCAAGGCTGAAGATGTGCCGTGATACCAAGTATCACCAGTAGCGAAACCATTTTCTGACAGTAGTGTTTTAGCATCTTGTAGGTGTGTCGGTATTGAAGTCATAGGCACTCTCAATAAGTAGGCATATCAATAAATAGGAAAATCAACAAACAGGAATGTGATCAGTGTAAACAGAATTTTTCAAGGTCACAGTGGAGTGGAACACAAATTTGAGGCTTTGAGATGAAGCCGGCAGTACAAGCTTCATCCCAAAACCTCCTCCCTCCCAGCACCTAACAGGGAAAAAGGGAGGGGGAGATTCTAGAGGGGGAAACGCTGTTAACGATTAATCAAATTGATTAGACGTATTCGCTTCACCCGCTGCTTTTAGTGCATTTTCACCAGCAAAGTATTCTTTGTGGTCATCACCCATGTCTGAACCAGACATGTTTTGGTGTTTAACACATGCGATACCTTGGCGAATCTCTTTACGTTGAACATTAGCAACGTAGCCCAACATGCCTTGGTCACCGAAGTATTCTTTTGCAAGGTTGTCGGTAGACAGTGCTGCTGTGTGGTAAGTCGGCAGAGTAATCAAGTGGTGGAAGATACCCGCTTCGCGAGATGCGTCCGCTTGGAATGTACGAATCTTCTCGTCAGCGCTTGCAGACAGTTCAGTTTCATCGTATTCCGCACTCATTAGGCTTGCACGGTCGTAAGCTGATACATCTTTACCTGCTGCTGCCATTGCATCGTATGCTTGTTGGCGGAAGTTTAATGTCCAGTTGAATGATGGAGAGTTGTTGTAAACCAGTTTCGCATTAGGGTGTACTTCACGTACGCCGTCCATCATCTCTTTGATTTGACCTATGTGTGGTTTCTCAGTCTCAATCCAAAGCAGATCAGCACCCGCGTTGATTGCTTCAATACAGTCGAATACACAGCGGTCTTCACCAGTACCTTCGCGGAATTGGTATAAGCCTGAAGGCAGACGCTTAGGACGAACTAGCTTGCCGTCACGGTTGAAGCAAACATCACCTTCAGCCATATCTGCAACATCAATCTCTTCAACATCTAGGTATGAGTTGTAGATGTCACCTTGGTCGCCTGGCTCTTTCACTACCGCGATTTCTTTTGTTAGGCCTGCACCTTGTGAATCGGTACGAGCAACGATGATGCCGTTGTCGATGCCTAGTTCAAGGAAAGCATAACGAAGTGCGCGAAGTTTTGCGTGGAAATCAGCATGAGGAACCGTTACTTTGCCGTCTTGGTGACCACATTGCTTCTCATCGGCTACTTGGTTTTCGATTTGTAGACAACATGCACCCGCTTCAATCATCTGCTTAGCCATTAGGTAAGTCGCTTCTGCGTTACCGAAACCTGCATCGATATCGGCAATGATTGGTACTACGTGTGTTACGTGGTTGTCGATTTTGTCTTGGATTTGGTCTTGTAGATTCACATCACCCGCTTCACGTGCTGCGTCTAGCTGACGGAACAAGCCACCTAGTTCACGAGCATCCGCTTGACGTAGGAAGGTGTATAGCTCTTCTACTAGGCCTGCAACTGACGTTTTCTCATGCATAGATTGGTCTGGAAGTGGACCGAAGTCAGAGCGAAGTGCTGCTACCATCCAACCTGAAAGGTATAGGTAACGACGGTCTGTCTTGCCATCAAAGTGCTTCTTAATAGAAATCAGCTTTTGTTGGCCGATGAAACCGTGCCAGCAACCCAGAGACTGAGTGTATTGAGAGCTGTCTTCGTCGTAAGCCGCCATGTCTGCACGCATAATATCTGCCGTGTATTGCGCAATATCCAGACCTGTTTTGAATTTGTTTTGAGCTCGCATACGAGCTGCAGATTCAGGGTTGATTGCATCCCATGGAGCACCAGCAGCGCTTTTTGCAACTTCAATCTTTTCGATATCTTGTGTAATTTGCGACATAACTATTCCTTAGTTTCACGTGGACATGTTGGCCAATTTGGCGAGGTCATTCGATTTGGATTAAATCTAACCATGGACAAAGAATAACCATGTATGTGATAATTTTGTTAATTTATAGTTATTATATTCGGTATTTTTCTTATGAATATTGCTCGTATAGACCTTAATTTACTTGTGTATTTAGACATGTTGCTACGTGAAAGAAACGTAACACGAGCAGCAAATCAGTTAGGAATCACTCAGCCAGCCATGAGTAATGGCCTGCGTCGATTGCGCGATCTGTTTGAAGACCCGCTGTTGGTGAGAACCAGTGAAGGGATGATACCGACCGAGCGAGCACATAAACTGCAACCATTGATTCGAAACATCTTGGCGAATGTAGAAAAGACATTGCAACCGACCACGGAGTTTAATGCAGAAGACAGTGAGCGTGTGTTTCGTATCATGGCGAGTGACTATGCTGAGTCGACCATTATTCAGCCGCTATTGAAAAAGTTGAGCGAGATAGCACCGAAAATACGCTTGGATATCATGACGCCAAGTGACGTGAGTTATCAGGATGTGGAGCAAGGCACTGTTGATATTATCATCAACCGTTTTGACGACATTCCACAGTCGTTCCATCAGATGAGCCTTTGGCACGATGGGTTCTCTTGCTTATTTAGCTGTGATAACCCGATAGCCGACAACTTCGATATTTTGTCTTATCTAAAGGCGCAACATATCTGGGTAAGTAAGACGGGTATGGGCACAGGTGTCGGGATCAACCCAAGCGAAGCGCAAAAGCTTGGTTGGATAGATGAAGCATTAATGCGTATTGGCAAAACGCGTAACATCACGGTGTTCACACGACACTACCTGTCGGCGATTCTCTTCGCTCAACAGAAGAACCTGATCCTGACCATTCCAACCAAAGCGGCACAATTGCAGCGCAACAACCCTCGGTTGTTAATCAAACCTGCGCCATTTGCTATTGAACCCTTTGAGGTAAAAATGGCTTGGAGTCCATTATTACAAACCAATCCTGACCATCAGTGGATGCGTCGTTTGATTAAAAGTGTCGCCAATGAAATCGAGAGTGGTGTGACGGAATAACACAATTTGTAGGGTATTTTTTATATGAATATCCAGTATAACTGGCATAAATTAGCTAAATTTCCGCCCGTTAAGTAAGTTTAAACGAGTTATTGAAATTTAAGTCAGTTAAGTAAATATATTGAGTAGTCATCAGTTAGCTTGAGAGAGATTTTATGAGCAGTCGTATTCAACAGGGAAGCTTGAACATTGATAGCACCCTCTACCAATTAATTAATGATCAGGTCATTCCTGGAACAGGCATTGTCGCTGAAGACTTTTGGCAATCATTTGCAACCATCCTTGAAGATTTGGCTCCAAAAAATCGCGCATTGCTTATCAAGCGCGACGATCTTCAACATCAAATTGACGTCTGGCACCAAGAGCGTGCAGGCCAGACCCTAGATGCGGCAGAGTACAAACAGTTCTTGCAACAGATTGGATACTTAGTCCCTGAGGGTGAAGACTTTCAAGTAACCACCGCAAGTGTTGAGCCTGAAATTGCAACACAAGCAGGCCCGCAGCTCGTTGTGCCTATTATGAATGCACGTTTTGCACTGAACGCGGCTAATGCGCGTTGGGGCAGTTTATACGATGCGCTCTACGGAACCGATGTCATCAGTGAAAGTGATGGTGCAGAAAAGGGTGGAAGCTTTAACCCTGTACGTGGCGCTAAAGTCGTGAGCTACGCTCGAGGTTTCCTTGATGATGCTGCACCTCTCAACGGTGTTTCCCACAAAGACGTGACCAAATACAGCATCAGCAACGTCAGCATTGGCAATACACTGACAGCGACCTTAGACAACGGTGAAGAAGTCACTCTAATCGATCGCAACCAGTTCATTGGTTACCAAGGTGATGCAAGTGCGCCTTCAAGCATTCTGCTTAAGCACAACAACCTACATATTGAAATTCAAATTGACCCTAGCGCGCCAATTGGCAGCGTTGATGTGGCTGGTATTAAAGATGTGCTGGTGGAGTCGGCTCTCACTACCATTATGGATTGCGAAGATTCGGTAGCAGCGGTTGATGGTGAAGACAAAGCACTGGCTTACCGTAACTGGTTAGGCTTGATGAAAGGTGACTTACAAGAGTCGCTAGAGAAAAATGGCAAGACCATCGTTCGTAACCTCAATCCAGATCGCCAATACACCAGCGTGACGGGAGGCGAGATCTCGCTGAAAGGCCGTAGCATGTTGTTTATTCGCAACGTGGGCCATCTAATGACTAACCCTGCCATTATTGATGCTCAAGGCAATGAAGTGCCTGAAGGCATTATGGATGGCATGATCACTTCGCTAATCGCGATGCATGATTTAAAAGGTAACAGCGCGTACCAAAACTCGACCGCGAACAGCATCAATATTGTTAAACCTAAGATGCATGGTCCTGAAGAAGTCGCCTTTACCAATGAACTGTTTGGCCGTATTGAAGATGCATTAGGCCTAGATCGATTCACGATCAAAGTCGGCATCATGGACGAGGAGCGTCGTACTTCAGTCAATCTTAAAGAGTGTATCCGCGCGGCTAAAGATCGTGTTGTATTCATCAACACAGGCTTCCTAGATCGAACCGGTGATGAAATTCACACCAGCATGGAAGCGGGACCGTTTGCTCCTAAAACACAGCTGAAAACCATGACTTGGATTGGCGCATACGAAGACCAGAACGTTGATCTTGGCTTAGCTTGTGGCCTGCAAGGTAAAGCCCAGATCGGTAAAGGCATGTGGCCAGAGCCGGACAACATGGCCAAGATGATGGATGCGAAAATCGGACACCCACAAGCAGGTGCAAATACCGCTTGGGTTCCTTCTCCAACTGCCGCGACTTTGCATGCCTTGCACTATCACAAGGTGAGTGTCCCTAGCCGTCAGAAAGAGCTTCGTGAGCGTGTGAGAGCGAACGTCGACGATATCCTGACTATCCCGCTACTAGGCAATCAAAAGCTGACTGCTAAAGATATCCAAAATGAATTGGATAACAATACACAAGGTATTCTTGGTTACGTAGTTCGTTGGATTGACCAAGGCGTCGGTTGTTCGAAGGTGCCTGATATTAACGATGTAGGGTTAATGGAAGACCGCGCAACATTACGTATTTCAAGCCAGCATATTGCCAACTGGTTACGCCACGGCATTTGCGATGAAACTCAAGTAATGAAGACCATGAAGCGCATGGCCGCAGTGGTGGATGGACAAAATGCAGGTGATTCTAGCTATCGCAATATGGCGCCAGATTTTGAAAACAGCATTGCTTTCTCAGCGGCTTGCCAGCTGGTATTTGAAGGCTGTGCTCAACCTAGTGGTTATACCGAGCCAGTGTTGCATGCGATGCGACTGAAGCTGAAAGGAACCGCACAATAAATAATAAAAAAAGTAGTACCCCTATTTGAACCGAGCCCAAGGTGCCGCGCTAATTTAGCGCGGCTTTTTTTTGGTTTTCTTCGAGGGAGGGGCGAAGCTCAGAAGATAGGTGTTAGTTGGGTTATTCGATGTCTAAGCTATTCGATGTTTAAGAGTTAGGCTTAGTTGCGACCAAACCTAACTACTTCCGAGACCTAGTTACTACCAAAGCACAGATACTTGATATCCATGTACTCATCGATGCCTTCTTTCGCACCTTCACGGCCAATACCTGATTGTTTCACGCCACCGAAAGGTGCGACTTCGGTTGAGATCATACCGTCATTAATGCCAACCATGCCGTATTCAAGTGCTTCTGCGACCTGCCATACACGGTGGATATTTTGGCTGTAGAAGTAAGACGCCAAACCATAAATGGTATCGTTGGCCATCTCGATGAGTTCTTCATCAGTCTCAAATTTCATCACAGGCGCGACTGGGCCAAAGATTTCTTGTTGAACGATGTCCATGCTGTGCTTCACATCTTTAAGAACCACAGGCTGAATGAACAAGCCATCAAGCGCTTGAGTTGGCGATACGGGTTGTGCACCTTGCTCAATCGCTCGATCAATCAACCCTTGGATGTTTTGATTCGCCTTTTCACTGATAACCGGGCCAATAGTGACGCCTTCATCTAATCCGTTACCGATTTTAAGCTGCTGAACGGCTTGGTCGAATTTTGCTACAAACTCGTCATGCACCTTGTTATGAACGTAGAAACGGTTCGCACAAACACAGGTTTGGCCTGCATTACGGAATTTTGAAGCCATTGCGCCTTGAACGGCAGCGTCGATATCCGCATCGTCAAACACGATAAACGGTGCATTGCCACCCAGCTCCATTGAGGTGCGCTTAATGCCTTTTGCCGCTTGAGCCATCAAGATACTGCCGACTCGAGTCGAACCAGTAAAAGAGATCTTTTTGATCAGTGGGTGTGATGTGAAAAGCTCGCCAATCTGTTCGGGGCTGTCGCCAAGTACGACTTGAAGTAGATCTTTAGGAATGCCCGCTTGGTAAGCCAATTCAACCACAGCAAATGCAGAAAGCGGCGTTTCATCTGAGGGCTTCACAATAAAACTACAGCCGGCAGCAAGGGCAGGAGCGGCCTTACGAGTGATCATCGCAATTGGAAAGTTCCATGGCGTAATGGCACATGCGACACCGATAGGTTGCTTGATGGTCACCAAGCGTTTGCCAGCGACGGTGCTAGGAATGGAATCACCATAAGTACGCTTGGCTTCTTCTGCAAACCATTCAATAAAGCTCGCGCCATACACCACTTCGCCCGTTGCTTCTGCTAACGGCTTACCTTGTTCAATGGTCATTAGGCGAGCAAGATCTTCTTTGTTTTCAAGGATCAATTGATGCCAACCACTTAGCAATGCAGCACGGGATTTAGCGGGAATCTTTGCCCACTCTTTCTGCGCAACATGAGCGCGTTCGATAGCGCTCTCTAACTCTGCCTCAGATGAGATTGGTGCGTGGCCAATAAGCTCACCCGTTGCTGGGTTTGTGACTGCAACTGCGTTGTTCGCTTCTGTCACCATAAAAGAGAGTAAGTGCTGGTTCTTAATGTTTAGCATCGTGATTCCTTTGTTGTGATTACTTTAGACGTGTTGCTTATGCGCGGGTTGGCGAGTGATTGAATGACTTCGACCAAATGTTGATTGGTCGAAGGGCATTGATGTTGATTCGCTAATTTGGGTCATTCTCTGAGATAGATCTGCTCACTAGCCCCAGTTATCAGACTCTATCTTCGCGAGCGCTTTTGCTGCTTTTTGAAGAGCTGGCAGAAATTTGATCGCTTCGTCTGGTTTTACGCGAATCACTGGCGCTTGTATTGCTAAGCCAAGATTGGATTGACCAGTAGAAGACGGTATCAATACGGCGATACAAACTAACCCCGGTAAGAACTCTTCATCATCAATAGCAAAACCTTGGATCTTCGCTTCTTCGATGTCTTGTTCTAACACTGAGTAGTCGGTGATGGTTTTCACTGTGTACTGAGTCAGTGGCACGTTTTCGATCAGTCTTCTGCGTTGTGATTTCGACATGTGCGCCAAAAACAGCTTGCCTGTGGCTGAGCAGTGCACGGGTACACGAGAGCCGGGTTGCAGATGGAAGCGCAGCGGGGCTTCGGTTTCTGCGCGGTCAAGGTAGATGATCTCACCGCTCGACAGTGCCGTTAGGTTGCAGCTCTCGCCGACTTCTGCTCGAAGGTTTTCAAGAATAGTGCGTCGTGCGCT
Organism: Vibrio sp. 10N.247.310.24; assembly: GCF_041467175.1. Taxonomy (NCBI): domain Bacteria; kingdom Pseudomonadati; phylum Pseudomonadota; class Gammaproteobacteria; order Vibrionales; family Vibrionaceae; genus Vibrio; species Vibrio sp. 10N.247.310.24. The sequence continues at coordinate 15,730 of NZ_JBFSUD010000038.1, read as the reverse complement.
GTGCATTGTGCTATTGAACAGCAGGTTTTCAGCAAGCTTTCTGAGTCGAATGCCAGAGCTGTAATGCTTTTCGTCACCATCTCTTTGAATAATGCCCGCAGCTTCTAATTGTTGCAGCATGCGGTGCAGAGTTGGTTTCGGTAGTCCGGTTTCTTCGACGAGCCCTTGAAGAGAAATAAACTCATCTTTTTGCGCTATCACCTCTAATAGTGCAAAAAGTCGGAGAGTGGGCGTATCTCCTTGAACTTGTGGTGTTTCTGTTTGCATACAGTGATTCATCCTTGCGATATGTCTATGTATAAGAGTGTACATACCAAATTAAAAATCTTCAATTATCTGAATAAAATTTGACCTTTTTTATTATTTCAATAATATAAATATAAATTATGGAACAATTAATCTCAATAAATGGAATTTAAGATGAAGGCGATTGAACGGATTATTGATAAGGCTCACTTAGATCGTAAGCGAGTGGTTTTGAGTGAAGCAGAAGACCCTCGTGTACTCAAAGCGGCGCGATTGGCGATAGATAAACAGCTCGCTTACATCACTCTAGTCGGCGATGAAAAAGCGATTATCGAAGCGGCGCAGTTGAACCATATTAATCTCGCGGGCATTCACATTGTTTCACCACAAACGTCAGCACTCAAAGCTGTGTTGGCTGAACGGCTCTATGACCTAAGAAAAGCCAAAGGCATGACTTATGAAGATGCATTGGAGAAGGTCAAAGACCCACTGATTTTTGCCAACTTGATGGTACGAGAAGGGCTGGTTGACGGCACAGTCAATGGCGCGGTTTACACCACGTCTGATGTAGTACGAGCGGCGCTGCAGATTATTGGGCCAGCACCAGACAGTGAATTGGTGTCTAGCTTCTTTCTGATGATGTTGTGCGAGCCTTTCCATAATCTTAAAGGTGGCATGATTTTCAGTGACTGTGGTTTGGTGATTAACCCCAACGAAACCGAGCTGGCATCGATTGCCCTAGCGGCATCAAACAGTGCTCAAACGCTGTTGATGGAAGAACCTAAAGTGGCAATGCTGTCGTTCTCTACCAACGGCAGTGCGAAACACGAATCAGTCGATAAGGTTCGTAATGCCGCTCAGTTAGTGAAACAACGTTGTCCCGGAATAGCTGTCGATCAGGACGTTCAACTCGATGCCGCGATTGTCACTGAAATTGCCGCGAAAAAGCTGCCCGATTCAGAAGTGAAAGGCCAATCTAATGTATTGATTTTCCCCAATTTAGAAGCAGGGAACATAGGCTATAAGCTCGCAGAAAGGTTAGGTGGCGCAGTTGCGATTGGCCCGTTACTGCAAGGATTGAATCAACCTGCCAATGACTTATCTAGAGGGTGTAGCGCGGAAGATATCTTCAATGTAATTGCGGTTACTGCTGTACAAGCACAGCAAGGGAAAGTGTCTGACTCTAAGGTTGATACTGAAGTTGATGTTGAAGACAAAGAAGAGTCGGCATTTGAGTTCCGGTATTAACATCTAGCTCACGAATCTAGTACTCAAATTCGCACTTACATTCAAATCAACCTAATTAGGATTGCTAATGGAGTTACCTGTTTTACTCGCCATTCTTGCCACTATTGCGGTAGGTACCTACTTCCAAACGGTTACGGGTTTTGGCCTCGGTATCATCGTGATTGGTTTAACGGTCAGCCTTAATTTGGTTTCCTTACCCGTTATAGCCGCTGTGGTCAGTATTGTGACCTTGTTCAATTGCTTGGTCGCGTTGATGGGTAAGCCATTGCTTGGTGAACTCAAGATTCTGGTGGTGTTAGTCATCGGTATTATCCCCGGCGTATCGATGGGGGTGTTCTTGCTAGACGAGTTGAGCGATTCGGCCACGAATATTCTCCGAGGACTATTGGGGGCGATGGTGCTATTCGCAGGTTTGAGCTTTATGTTCAAACCTAAAACCAGAAAGGACCGTTCGGCAACCGTATCGTTTTTGTTATCTGGTTTTAGCTCCGGGTTAGCGGGTGGGTTATTCGGTATGGCAGGGCCACCGATTGTTTATCACCTCTATCGGCAGCCTTTTACGCTCGATCTGGTGCGAAGCACACTACTGATGGTGTTCGCTTGTACGTCGATGTCCCGTACTGTCAATGTCTACGCGGCAGGCGACATGGAAGCGAGCATACTGTGGTTATCTGCTATTGCTGTTCCCTTGGTTGCACTTGTCACTATGTTTGCTCGGCGTTTTCCACCGCCGTTGTCCAATGATCAACTCAGAAAGTTGGTGTTTATTGTGTTGATGTTGATTGGTGGGTATTTAATGGCTGTCTCTGCATGGTCGTTACTTGCTATTTCTTAGTTGCTTGCTGTCTTTTAGTTGCTCGCTATTTCCTAGTTACCTCTTAGCTGCTTGCTACCTCTTAAGAATCTTCCGATAAAAGGCTAGCGGTTTGCTAGCCGATACTTCACAGCTCCCCGAAACGTAACTGCTCATATAAACAAAAACCTTAACGCTTTAGCATCTCAAATACGTTCTTAGATAAACCAAAGAGGCAGCTCTCTTGCACATCTAAAGTGATGTTACTGCGGTAGTACGGGCTTAAATCGACACCCATTCCCACACCATGAATCTCGATATGGTTTTTGTTTGATTCACGCTCAATCACTTGTTTGAGATGGTTATCCAAATAGAACTGATCGTTGGCGGTGCTGGTGGCGGTATCCATCGGACAGCCGTCTGAGAACACGATTAAAACCTTTCGTTGTGCGGTGTGCTGCTGCAACCGCTGACTAGCGAACTGCACCGCTTCGCCATCAATTCCTTCTTTAAAGATGTCTGCTTTGCGAAGGCTAGCAATGCCAAGGCGAGATCGCCTCCAATGGGTATCAAAATCCTTAAACACAATATGTCGAACTTCGTTTAAGCGCCCCGGGTGTTTCGGCTGGCCTTGCTTAAGCCATTGCCGATAGACTTTGCCACCGTTCCAGTTGTTGGTGGTGAAGCCAATAATCTCAAATGGAATGTTGGCCAGTCCAACGGATTTGAGAATTGTATCCATCAGTAGACTTAGCTTGTGACTGTGTTTCTGCATTGAGCCTGAGCAGTCCATCAAAAACGTGATGGCACATTGATGAGATGCGCCAATGTCAGGTTGATAAAAGACAGTGCGATCCAATGGCGATGTGATGAGCTTGGTGATGGTGGTGGCGTTAACAATGCCTTCTTCTAAATGGTTCTGACGTCGGTTCCTCTGCGGTGTGGCAACAAAGCTGGTGAGCATTGCGGCCAAACGGCGAGTGTTGACTTGTCTCGCCATGATGTCATCGGTGAGCTTTTGTCTCAGTTCGAGTAATAGGGCGCGCCTGACGAGTTTGTCTGCCGCGATGACTTTATCAAATTCTGAATTAAAGACCTGATAATTGGCACCCGACAGCTCGAATACCTTGCTACTGCCTGTGATGTCGGTATCGACGTCTTGATCTTGAATGTCACCATCCACAATCAAGGCAAGCTGTGCAAGGATCTTAATGTCTTCTTCAACGGTTGGCGTTGGCGAGTTATCGCTCTCTTGCTCTTGGTTTATGAGCTCTTGTGCAAGGGCTGCAAGCTCATTGGCGCTGTGTGCAAATGACTCTTGGTCGGTTCTATATTGCTTTAAGCGCTTCAGGCTGTGCCCAAAAGTAGGCACGATGCCGGCGCGAGTTGATTCAATGGTCTCAGCGATAGGCTCCGAAATTGGGACACCGGTTAAACGGGTGTGGATGACTTGCATCAGTGTAAACAGCAACATGCCGATTCGTGATTCGGTGAAGCCATTCTGATGATATTGGTCGCTCCAATACGCAAAATTGAACTGAATACTGGTGGTTACACCTTTTAGATAAGACGGGATTTGCGATTCAATTCGTACCTGTTCGCAGAAATCATATAACAGACGCTCGACTTCGTTTTTCGGTCGCAATGAATAATGAAGAGCAGCATCTGAAAGTAAGAGTCGCAGTGCCGATGAATCGATCTTGCCTTGCATCGAAAGCTTGCTGTTTTTCAATTCATGGCGAGAAACAAAGGTGAGATCGTTAGTATGTGCAGACTGATAATAACAGGGGCTATTGCCTTTATAGAGACGTTCTCCCCGATAATTCAGACTCAACTCACCGCTGATCGCTCTGGCGACAGACACGCCAAGATCGAGGATCTTTTTTTGCTGGGAAGAAACATTGGCCATGGTTTACGACTCCGAGTGGGAATAGTTTTGAGTAGGCGTTTCTAAATCTTCACCAAAGCAACGGAAATAATATTCGCTAACCAGTTCTTTCTCTTCGTCTTCACAGCGATTCAAGAATGACAATCTAAATGCGGTGGCTACATCATCGAATATTTGGATGTTTTCGGCCCAAGTGAGCACAGTTCGCGGAGACATCACCGTAGAAAGGTCACCAGCCCGAAACCCGTTACGCGTTAATCCTGCGGTGGCGATCATTTTTTCAACCAGTTGTCGGCCACTTTCATTATTCAGTTCTGGAAGCTTGGATAACACGATCTTAGTTTCATGCTGTGGATCTAAATAGTTAAGTGTGGCGATGATGTTCCATCTATCTAATTGACTGTGGTTAAGCACTTGAGTGCCCGAATACAAACCTGAGAAGTTACCCAAGCCAAGCGTGTTGCAGGTAGCAAACAGGCGGAAAGAAGGGTGAGGCGTGATCACTCGGTTTTGTTCTAAAGAGGTGTATTTACCGTCTTGCTCTAATAGCTGTTGAATCACAAACATCACGTCAGGGCGACCAGCGTCGTATTCATCTAACACCAGTGCGATGGGTTGTTGAATGCTCTGCGGAAGAATGCCTTCTTTAAACTCTGTTATTTGCATTCCGTCTTTAATGACGATGCTGTCTTTACCTATGAAATCCAAGCGACTTAAGTGTCCGTCTAGATTGATCCGCAAGCATGGCCAGTTCAATCTCGCGGCAATTTGCTCAATGTGAGACGACTTGCCCGTCCCATGTGTGCCTTGAATCAGTGTGCGACGATTAGAGGTGAAACCGGCCAATATCGCTAGTGTTACTTCAGGATCAAAACAGTAGTTAGGGTCGACTTTCGGCACATATTCGCCCGCATGTTCAAATGCCATCACGGTTAGATTGCTGTCGATCCCAAAGCGTTCTCTCACACTTACTGGTTGCGTTGGTATCAATTCCGCCTCTTTCATCATATTTCCCTCTATATAGCTCATCACTTGTCGCTGCTATCGCGATATGACATCGATTATTAACAGCTCCTCTTAAGTTAATGGCACTTTTTGTACGAAAAACTACCAATAATGTGATCCAGTTTTATTAATTAGAATGAATTGTTCCAATTTAGTGTAAAAAGTTGACGCGCAAAAATTCTACTACTAAGGTGAAAATGAATTCGAAAAAGAGACAATTCATTCCGAAAAATGAAATTTTGGTTAACTCAAGGAGAATGGAAGAATGAGCGAGCAAGAAAAACGTACGGTTGTTTCCGGCACAGTAACAATGACACCATCAGAAGCGTTCGTTGAAACTATGGTTGCTAATGATGTTACCGACATGTTCGGCATCATGGGGTCAGCATTTATGGACGCAATGGATATCTTTGCTCCTGCTGGCATTCGATTGGTCCCAGTGGTACACGAGCAAGGTGCTGCTCACATGGCAGATGGCTACTCTCGTGTATCTGGTCGCCATGGCGTAGTTATCGGGCAAAATGGTCCGGGTATTAGTAACTGTGTAACTGCGATTGCAGCGGCGTTCTGGGCACATAGCCCGGTCGTAATTGTGACGCCAGAGACAGGCACCAAAACAATGGGCTTAGGTGGTTTCCAAGAGTGTAACCAGCTTCCAATGTTCCAAGAGTTCACTAAGTATCAAGGACACGTAACGCACCCAGACCGTATGGCGGAATACACGGGTCGATGTTTTGACCGCGCGATGAGTGAAATGGGTCCAACTCAACTGAATATTCCACGTGACTATTTCTACGGCGAAACTCAAACCGAGATCCCTAAGCCCGCGCGTTTAGATCGTGGCCCGGGTGGTGAGAAGTCTCTGAATGAAGCAGCAGACCTGATTGCTGAAGCGAAATTCCCAGTCATCATTTCTGGTGGCGGAGTGGTAATGGCTGACGCAGTTCAAGAGTGTGCAGCATTAGCAGAAAGACTAGGCGCACCCGTAGTGAACAGCTACCTACATAATGACTCTTTCCCTGCGAGTCACCCATTATGGTGTGGTCCTTTAGGCTACCAAGGTTCGAAAGCAGCAATGAAATTGATGGCTCAAGCGGATGTGGTTATCGCTTTGGGTACACGTCTCGGTCCATTTGGTACCTTGCCTCAACATGGCATGGATTACTGGCCGAAGAACGCGAAAATCATTCAGATTGACGCCGACAACAAGATGCTTGGCTTGGTTAAGAAGATTTCGGTTGGTATCTGTGGCGATGCGAAAGCAGCTGCGGTTGCTCTATCTGAAAGATTGGAAGGCCGCGCACTGTTGTGTGATGACAACAAAGGCGCTCGTCAAGATACAGTGGCAACAGAAAAAGCACTGTGGGAAAAAGAGCTTGATGAGTGGACACACGAACGTGACTCGTTCAGCTTGGATATGATTGAAGAAAACTCACACGAGACTCCGTTCTCTGGTGGTGAATATCTACACCCACGTCAAGTGCTGCGTGAGCTAGAAAAAGCGATGCCTGAAGACGTAATGGTCTCGACGGACATAGGTAACATCAACTCAGTGGCAAACAGCTACTTACGCTTTGAAAAACCACGTAGCTTCTTTGCTGCAATGAGTTTCGGTAACTGTGGTTATGCGTTCCCGACCATCATTGGTGCGAAAGCAGCGGCACCTCATCGCCCCGCTATTTCTTATGCAGGCGATGGGGCGTGGGGCATGAGCTTGATGGAAACCATGACATGTGTTCGCCATAACATTCCAGTGACAGCCGTGGTATTCCACAACCGTCAATGGGGTGCTGAGAAGAAGAACCAAGTCGACTTCTACAACCGACGCTTTGTTGCTGGTGAACTTGAAAACCAAAGCTTTGCAGAAATCGCAAGAGCTATGGGCGCTGAAGGTATCACGGTTGATAAGCTAGAAGATGTAGGTCCAACCCTGCAAAAAGCCATCGACATGCAGATGAACGAAGGCAAAACAACCATCATTGAAATCATGTGTACTCAGGAATTGGGCGACCCGTTCCGCCGAGATGCACTATCAACACCGGTTCGTTTCCTAGATAAATACAAAGATTACGTATAAGTCATAGGAAGTTTGTCCGGCCACCGCATTATAAAGAGCGTGGTCGGGCAATATTAACGGGTATTGGCAAAGTGCTTAAGTGAAGAACGTAAACGCTTAGTTCAATAATTTCTACTTAAACATTAGAACACTAATTAAATGTTCCATCGGTACATAAGTGGTTCTAGCTATATAAATTTTGTCACTCATTATTATTGTTCGATCCTTAACTAATGGATCCATAAATGGTCATCTTTGACGAAGATATATACCTATTATCATTTTTCAATAATTACAACGATACCAATTGAACCATTGATTAACGTGATTATTAATGCTTTAACTTTACCGAATATAAATTAAGTGACTTATTGTATGAATGTTATGAAAAATAAACGTTATATAAGCTCACTCGAAGAGTTGTATGAAATAATCGATTCACTCTTTGCTGAGTGTAGTGGGCATCGTGGTTTGATTTATAACGTGTGTGATTATGAAAATAATAACCTGATGCCAAGCTTAGGTCGCTCAAATCGAAAGAATATTCGCCGTGTCGAACAAGAACTTCTCTCGACCGTGAGAGTTTATGGCGGGCATTCGTTGAGTGCACACGAGATAAACGATTGGTTATTGATGTGTTTAGCCAAGAAGCAGGGGTTTCCAACCCGTTTACTTGAGTGGACAGATAACCTGATTAATGCGCTGTGGTCTGTATGTCATAGCCAAAGTAAAGACTGTATCAATATTATTAAAGCCATTGATTATCATAAGGTTAGTGTTTTTAACTCACCCTGTGACTTCAATAAGACTCAGATATTCAATGTGGCTGATTGTGATCAGCAAGAGCAACGAAAAGATAAGTGGTATTCCATTCACCCATTTAAGGAAGGTGGCAATGATGCCATTCAGCCTTTGTACGATGAGAAAGAATATTCAAACGGTCTAGTCTCCGTTCATATTCTTCCATCAGCGAAAGTAAACCTGATAAAGGAATTAATCTCCATGAATGTTTTAAATGAACCGACCGAATATATTGAAGAGACACTGGCTGATTTAAAAAATGAAGCCCATGTAGATGGTAATCAAGCAATTAATAAAGGTGAGGGTAATATCGAATTACAAGTTAATACTCATGATCGCCAGCTTGAGCAGTATGGCCGAAAGTACCATCAAGATTTTGACTTCGACTAAAGTCTAATATTTCTAATTATTTTATTTAGACCTCGTATAAATCTAGTGAGTGACTGTGTAAATAAAATTAGAACACTAATTAATTTATAAAAAGATGAAATCTGTGAGCTTAAAGATTGTTTATAAAGTAACTCGAAGTTAGAGTGGCGAAGCTTGTTATCAAGTTGTTAAATTTCACAGATCTAGTTTAAACACTCTAATAAAAAAGTGGCGCAAAGCTACTGAAATTTAAACCAATAACGAAAACATAAAGGATTCTGGAATATGAATATGCAAACCAATGCAGCGACGTTCGTGCTGGAAAACCAAGTCGACACCGCCTTTTTACAGTCTTTTAGTGATGCATGGAATAACCATGATATTGAAGCGCTAATGTCGTTTATGACCGAAGACTGTGTCTTCCACACCGTGGCAGGAGAAGGCGAGCTTGGCAACACTATCGAAGGGTACGAAGCCGTTCGCAATAGCTTTGAATTGGTTTGGCAGAACTTTCCAGATGCAGCCTGGAGCGACCCTGTCCACTTTGTGTGTGGTGACCGCGCGGTAAGCGAATCAACGTTCTCTGCGACTAACCCTGATGGCACCGTCATCGAAGCTCGTATGGTTGATGTGTTTACCCTGAAAGATGGAAAAATCAGCGTAAAAAATGCCTTCCGTAAAACACGACCTCTTTTGACTCCTAACAACACTCCCAAGAGCTAGACACGAAACCACAACCCGTTCACGTGTTATGACTAGGAGAGTCGAATTATGAGTTTAGTAATGGAACAACCGGCAGCTGATGTGCCGCCAAAGGTGACAAGCACCCAAGCACAAGAAAGTACCCAAGCAAAAGAAAGATACGATCCAAAATACGATCCACTTAAAGATAAAAGCCCAGGTCACGGTAAGGAATACGCCCCGACTTATTGGGTAGATACCGCAGGCGCGCCACCTGAAGATGATGGCCCAATTACATCGGATATGGATGTCGATGTGGCGATAATCGGTTCAGGCTACACAGGCCTAAGCACTGCGATACACCTTGCTGAAATGTACGGCATTAAAGCGATTGTGATTGAAGCTAACCGTATGAGTTGGGGCTGCAGTACCCGAAATGGTGGTCAGGCTCAGTGTGCGTCAGGACGTTTGAAGCGTTCTCAGTGGATTGAACGCTGGGGACTAGAAACCGCGCTAAAAATGCACCGCGAATGCATCGATGGCATGAACACGTTTAAGTCTCTAATCAAAGACATTGATTGTGACCCGCAGCCGGGTGGCCACTTATACGTTGCTCACCGTCCAAAAGTGATGGCAACACTCGAGAAAGAAGCCAAGTTGCTGCGTGACACGTTTGATTACGATGCGCAGATCTTAGATGCGGAAACCGTAAAACGTGATTACGTTGGTGACCAAGAAGCGGCAGGCGCAATGCATGAGCCAGAAGGTATTGGCATCCATGCAGGGAAACTGGCGTTTGGTTATCTAAGAAAGGCGCGAGCACTCGGCGTAAAAGTTCACCCCGCAAGCCCTGTGATGGGTTGGGAAACACGTAATGGTGTGCATTACCTAAAAACACCAGGTGGTGTGGTTAAGGCTCGCTCTGTTGGTGTTTGTACCGGTGGTTACACAAGCCAAGGTTTGCATTCAGAGCTTAAGAATCGCCTATTACCCGTACTTTCTAACTCAATGGTGACGCGTCCGTTAACTCAAGACGAAATCGCCGCGTGTAACTTCAAAACCAATCAGGTGATTACTGATACTAGAATTCTGCGTCATTACTACCGTTTGTTACCCGATAACCGAGTGCAGATAGGTACACGCAGTGCCATCAGTGGCAAGAATGCACCTGAAAAGAAATACGAAGATATGTTGAGAGCGGATTTAACCCGAAAATTCCCTTCTCTCGATCAGATCAAAATCGATTATTCATGGTGGGGTTGGGTGGATGTTAGCCACGACATGATGCCAAGAATCTATCAGCCGAATCCAAAGCAATCCATATTCTACGCACTAGGGTATGGCGGCAATGGTGTGATGTACTCCGCTCAAGCAGGCAAGCGTCTTGCCCAGTGGATCGCAGGTGAAGGTCATAAGCTTGACTTGCCAATATTTGAATCAAAACTTCCGTTCCCCAACGTGAGGGAAGTGGTGGAATCTGAGATGTTTGCACCATTTCGAAGAGTAGGGCAACAGTTCCTTTATCAGTGGTATTCGTTAAAGGATGAAGTGCTTTAACTACTCGAACATTGTTTCCAAAATAGGGAAATAGAATTACGACCAGGAAAGTTGTACCAGGTCACCTTGTGAGCAAAGTACAGGCAGGAAGTCTGTATGATATTAAAGGTTAAGACTATGAAATTGATTAAAAATAAAATTATTGCTGGCGTCACAATTGTAGCAACAGCGATGTTATCTCATACCGCGGCAGCAGCAAATTTTAAAATGGCTATCGGCGATGCTGCTGGTGGTACTCAATGGGAATTAGCGACATCATTTTCTGAATTGATGGAGCAAAAAACAGACGGTAAAGTCAAAATCGACCTGTTCCCGAATGGTCAATTGGGCAATGAGCAAGATACCGTGAACGACGCGGCAATCGGCCTTCTCGACTTCTCTGTATTGGCGATCAACAACGTGACGCCTTTCTCTCCTACGGTTGGTCTACTGACCATGCCTTACGTCATTCAAAGTGCAGAAGAAGCGGTGCTATTAACTCAAGGCCAAGTGGGCCAAGATCTTGTCGATAACACGATTCGTGATGCAGGCGTTCGTATCGTAGGTTGGGCTTATTCTGGCTTTAGGGTTCTGACTAACTCTAAAAAATCCGTCGCTTCACCAGCGGATCTGAAAGGACTAGTGATTCGTGTTCCGCGTAACGAAATTATGATTGCTTCGTACCAAGCATGGGGTGTAAACCCAACACCAATGGCATGGTCAGAGACATTTACTGGCCTGCAGCAAGGTGTGGTTGATGGTCAAGACAACCCATACATCACTGTTCATGCGATGAAATTCAATGAAGTACAAAAGTACGTAACAAACCTCCGTTACATCTTCTCACTTGAGCCGTTAATCGTCAGTGAAACGGTCTTCCAACAACAGACACCTGAGATGCAAAAGATCATTCTTGAAGCGGGTCAGGAAGCAACAGAGCACAGCTTTGCTTATTTAGAGAATACTGAAAACAAGATCCGTGAAGAGCTACAAGCAAAAGGCATGGTATTCACAGACCCAGCAGACAATGAGAAAGAGTGGATTAGCAAGGTAACGAAATCAGTTTGGCCTAAGTTCTATTCAAGCATTGGTGGTAAAGACAAGCTAGACGACGTTCTTGAGTTACTAGGTAGAAAGTAACGATTAGATACGCCCTATCTGCTGTTCTCCGCTACTTAATCACCTAGCGATAGAACAGTGAGATAGGGCATTTACATGGCTTTACTCGTTGATCTGTTTAGTACCTGATCTGCTCAGTACCGCGAGCGACTGGTTGTCATGTGGAAATCAACATTGGAGGTTATATGTCAGTCGCTAAAACTATAAAAAAGCATCTTAACAACATCGAGGAATATACCTGTTGTCTGTTGCTAGCAAGCTTTGTCTTATTACTGTTCACACAAATCCTTACTCGTCAGCTTTTCGATTACTCCATACCTTGGGGTGATGAAGTTGCGACTTACATGTTCGTTTGGTTTGCCTATCTAGGCGCCGTTGTGGCGGCCAAAATGTCGGCACATAACCGAGTCAGTTTTCACTTCAAGTTCTTCCCTCCGATTGTTCAGACCGTCTGTGAAACCATCGCTGACTTCTTATGGTTGCTGTTCAACGGTTACTTTGTCTATCTCAGTTACGATTTCGTGTTCAACAAAATGAACCTGTTCTGGAAATCTCAAACGACAGGCATCCCAATGAAGTACTTCTATATGATTTTGCCTATCGCGTTTTCGTTGATGATGATTCGAATTATTTGGAACAACTATGAGCGTTTGTTCAAAGGCGCTAAGAACGAAGATCCAGAAGTCAAAGAACTGCGAAAAATGACGGCACAAAAGTCATCACAGTAGTCGTCACAGAGAGATGTAATAATGGAATCCTATTTAACTCTAATTTTATTTGGTGGCTTCTTAACCCTGTTAATTCTGGGTGCACCAATCACAGTATCACTGGCCGGCGCTTCAATGGCGGCCTATATGTTGCTCGACAAAAATCCCATTGCGTTAGTACAAATCGCGTTTACTTCGGTGGGTAACTTCCCATTAATGGCGCTGCCGGCCTTTGTTCTTGCCGGTGCCTTGATGGAGGCGGCGGGTATCTCCAAACGGTTGGTGGATATAGCCGAGAGTTTAGCCGGGCCTGTGACGGGTGGCCTTGGCGCTGCAACGGTAATGGCCTGCCTTTTCTTTGGAGCTATATCAGGTTCAGGCCCTGCAACTACAGCTGCGGTAGGCATGCTAATGGTGCCTGCAATGGTTAAGCGAGATTACGATAAGAGCTACGCCTCTGCGGTGACTGCCGCTTCAGGGGGATTGGGTATCATTATTCCGCCATCCATCCCGCTAGTTATTTTCGGCATCTCCGCTATGGGATTAATGGCACCGCCAGAGGCCATTGCTCAACACGGACAGTTTGCCTCTTTATCTATTCCAAAACTGTTTGTTGCTGGGGTTGTGCCGGGTTTCATTATGGCGTCGACGCTAGTGGTCACTAACTACTTTATTGCTAAACGTGAAGGTTACAAAGGGCTGACTGAAAACTGGTCATTTGGCGAAGTAAGACACTCTTTGCGCCGTGGTATTTGGTCGATACTGGCTCCGTTTTTGATTCTCGGGGGCATCTACAGTGGCATGTTCACACCAACAGAATCAGCGGTTGTGGCTATCTTCTATTCACTGTTTGTCGGGGTGTTTATTCACCGAGAGTTATCGTTCAAAAGCACGATTAAATCATTGTCGACAACGACATGGATCACTGGACGTGTGTTGCTGATTCTATTCGCGGCAACCGTATTTGGTCGCTTGCTAATCGAACAAAAAATTCCAGTTGTGGTGGCGGAGTCATTGCTAGGTTTCACTGACAACATGTACATGGTGTGGGCACTGACTATTGTGTTACTGCTTTTCGTTGGCATGTTCATGGAAACGTTAGCCGCGATCATGATTATCGTACCGGTCTTGCTGCCAATCATGTACATGCTAGGCGCAGATCCAACCCACGTAGGTATTGTGGTGGTGTGTACGTTATCGATAGGTTTTGCTACACCGCCGCTCGGTGAAAATATCTTTGTCGCCTCGGGGATAGGCGGAGCCACGGTCGAACAGATCACCGCGAAGATCCATCCCTTCGTGCTTGCATCCGTCATTGGCGTTTTCGTTATCGCTTTCTTCCCGCAAATTACGCTTTGGCTACCGTCCTTAGTGGGCTATTAGGAGAAGTTACTATGAATATATCAAGAATTATCCTTATTGGTTGTGCCGTATTTGCAGTGATCAGTGGCATTGGACTACGTGCCGAACATTCAGAAACAGCAAAAGAAAACGAGCCAGTTAATGTGCTCGATATTTCAGAGCCACATGTGGTCAGCGATGCTGAAAGAAGAGCCAAAACCCTGCTTGCTAAAGCGGTTGTCCATGTACAAAAGGATGGCGATGAGAGTGTCAAAGACTTCATGAGTGATGCCGAATATATAGACGGTGAGCTCTATGTGTTTGCTCTTGGTATTGATGGCCAATTCCTTGCCAGTGGAGGCTCTTCAATGGTGTTGGTGGGCGACAGTGTTTTGGATACTCAAGACGTTTACGGTAATCCCTTTTTCCGTGAAATGATCACTAAGGCTGTGCACAACGGGTTTGGCGAAGTTCAGTACCATTGGACTAATCCGACTGACCGCATGGGCGAGCCTAAAACCACTTTCTTTGAACGTGTGGGTGATGTGATTGTTGCCGTGGGGTATTACCCAGAACGCTCTAGTGCAACAGAAGCTAAGCGATTATTGGCGAGAGCGATGGCCGCGATAGTGGAATCAGAGCAGGACAGTCTCGCCGAGTTCAATGATACCGAAGGCAGCTTTGTTGAGGGAGACTTGTATGTGTTCGTGATGGATATGGGCTCTGGAAAGCTGCTCGCGCACGGTGTATCCCCTGAGCTTGTTGGGCGTTCACACAACGAAATCCTAAGCCCTGACGATAAGCCAATTCTCACTGAGATGTTAAACCTAGCGAAAGAAAATGGCCGAGGCGTTTATACCTATCAATGGTTAAACCCGCTGTCGAGCAAAGTGGAAACCAAGCACACTTACTATCGAGTGATCGACAATAAGCTGGTTGGTGTTGGTTATTACACAAATTCAAACAACACGTAAAAGTGTTTCTACTGAGCCCTCAACCCAGTTAGATAAAGGGCTAGGGGCTCAAAATACCGGTTTGTGTAAAAAAGCAATTTAGTAAAATTAACACTGTGAAATTTTTGTTGTGAAATTGTTTCGAAAATACAAGTAGTATGAAATACATGGAAGCAACACAGTAAAGAACAATTTTGAAAAGGGTCAATCAGGATTTTTGACCTACATGAAATTCAAAGCCGTAAGAGGGAAAGACTATGAATATGCTGACACTAGACAAAACAGAACTTCACAGAAACCATTCAACATTTATTGCTGAAGCTGTCTTTGCCGTAGAAATGGTGAAAGCAGACAAGCAGCTCGAAAAACAAAAAATGGCGAAACAGTTGCTTGATACTCTATTTCCTCTTGAGGCTGGTTCACACGAAGATGCAGTGAGTTATGAGATTGACTACCGACATGTTCAGGTTTACTTCAAAAACGGCGAACATACTGGCCTAAAACGAGCGAAGCATTTTGTTGCTTTCACGGGCGATAAGTCTAAGCCTTCAGCAATCCTATTTCGTGATGAAAGCGGTACACACGTTGAAGTGACAATCGGTGCTCGTAAAGGCACTGGCTACTTAGAATTGGTTGATATTCAAGATATCCAGTTAGAGACATGCACCACGTTTGGCCAAACTGAGGCGAGCCGTTCTTCTGGCATCCGTCACTGGGTGAGCTTAGTGAAAGGCGATGAAAGCGGTCGACCGAACGCTTCAAGTGAAGATAAAGAGTTCACGGCAAAAAATGGCGAAGACTATAACCTAGGTTTTTGCTTCGCGATCTAATGTGCTGTCTTTGAAATGTGAAGTGCTGCTCTGCTAGACGTAGCACTGACATTTGGATACTGATTTCTCTTTTACCTTTGGTAATTTCCCCGCCCCTATAGCTAACACTGATCATTTAAGCATTTTCCTGATCAGTTGAACGATCCTACAGATGGTT
>NZ_JBFSUD010000037.1:0-48391 GCF_041467175.1 Vibrio sp. 10N.247.310.24 | reverse complement strand
ACAGCTCGGAAGGATCCTTCAACCGATCACTTTGGCTTTAACTGATCGGCATTAGGCTCGATAGCCCGTCTTTTTTATTATTCAGATTTGAAATCGTGATTGTTCAGAATTGAATAGCAGGTTAGTAAATTACTTTTACTTTAGAAGCACTCTCAATTGCATCTTCAATCGCAGTCTCAGTGCTGTTGCGACGAGTCAGCGCAACACCTAGACGACGGCGACCATCGATATCAGGTTTACCAAACAAGCGAACTTGCGTCTGTGGTGCGTCTAGTGCCTCTGTAAGACCTTCAAAACGAATGTTGGTTGAAGTGCCTTGGCCTAGGATAACCGCTGATGCACATGGTCCGTATTGCGTGATGGATTTGATCGGCATACCGGTAAACGCGCGTACGTGCAGTGCGAATTCCGATGAG
The DNA here is from genome assembly GCF_041467175.1 of Vibrio sp. 10N.247.310.24. Classification (NCBI taxonomy): domain Bacteria; kingdom Pseudomonadati; phylum Pseudomonadota; class Gammaproteobacteria; order Vibrionales; family Vibrionaceae; genus Vibrio; species Vibrio sp. 10N.247.310.24. Next base: position 47,975 of record NZ_JBFSUD010000037.1, on the reverse strand, counting down.
TCTTGAGACATAAGAGTCACTAAGCCAGTATCGTGTGGGCGAGGGGATACTTCGTTGAAGATAACGTGATCGCCTTTAACAAACAGCTCTACGCCGAAGATACCGTGACCACCTAATGCGTTAACCACTTGTTCAGCGGTGTATTGCGCTGTTTTGAGTGCGTTGTCTGACATGACTTGTGGCTGCCATGACTCACGGTAATCACCATCTTCTTGGCGGTGACCGATAGGCGCACAGAAATGCACACCGTCGACTGCGCGAACGGTAAGTAGCGTAATTTCGTAATCAAAGTCGATGAAGCCTTCAACGATTACGCGACCCGCGCCAGTACGACCGCCTTCTTGTGCGTAGTCCCAAGACTTTTGAATGTCTTCCTCTGTTTTGATAACGCTTTGGCCTTTACCTGAAGAGCTCATTACTGGCTTAACAACGCAAGGCATGCCCACGAATTCAACAGCGGCAGCGAAGTCTTCAAAGGTGTCTGCAAAGCGGTAAGGAGAAGTGCTCAGCTTTAGCTCTTCTGCAGCTAGACGTCGGATGCCTTCTCGGTTCATGGTTAGCTTGGTTGCATTCGCAGTTGGAACGACATTCAAACCTTGCGCTTCTAGCTCTACCAACTTGCTGGTGGCAATAGCTTCAATTTCAGGAACCACATAATCTGGTTTTTCAAGTTCAATGATAGCTTGAAGTGCATCACCATCTAACATGTCTAGTACATGGCTACGATGTGCGACTTGCATCGCTGGTGCGTCTGCATAGCGGTCACATGCAATAACTTCCAAACCTAAACGTTGGCACTCAATAGCAACTTCTTTACCCAGTTCACCTGAACCTAATAGAAGTACACGAGTAGCATTTTCACGAGTAGCAGTACCAAACATAGAAATTCCTTCCGATCTTTTGAACGATTGATTGAAAACGGGGTGATCATACTTATTTGAAGAATAAAAGCAAACGTTTGCGCAAGTTGAGGTGTGAATTAGAAGCATAAAAAAAGCAGCCCTGTAAAATAGGGCTGCTTATTTAAAATTTTGTTAATCAGATGTACTTAGATTGCTAAGTAAGTCACTGGAATGTCGGGATTAATCGCTTCTAATGTAGATTGCGTATCCGCTAGGTGACTGATGCTACCTTCGGCAATTTCAACCAAGGCTGCGTTTTCAATCTGTTCAAAATCGAAGCCAGCCAGTTTAAGTTGAATCAACGCCACTTGCAGAGGAGGTAAGCTCGGGTTGAACGCTGCGTTTTCAGCGTAAGCACCAGTGAAAACCTCACCCGACGTCAATTGCAGTGAAACACCACTTAGGTTTTTGGTGTAAGGAGCATGGCTGCGGTTTAGTGCTGCTAGCGCTTCTACAACAATAGGCGTTGTTTCTTCAGTCGTGTGTTTATGATCAAGCTTAGTCATTAGGCCAGTCGTCACACCTAAATCAGCAGGGCCGAACGAGTCTGGTAGGTACTCTTGCAGAGACATTTCATCACGTTGTGGAAGCTGAACTTTAAGTTCTTTTGCTGTGGTCAGTTCGTTCATGAATTGACGACAGTGACCACAAGGGCTGAAGTTGATGGTGATATCAGAAATACCTTGTTCGCCTTTCATCCAAGCGTGGCTGATTGCAGATTGCTCAGCGTGTACTGTTTGGCCAAGTTGAGCACCAGCGATTTCAAGGTTTGCACCAAAATACAGAGTGCCGGACAAACCACGCACGATTGCACCAACATAAAAGTCAGATAACGGAGCGTAAGAATAGGCTGCGGCAAAAGGAAGTAGCGCAATACGTAGCTCGTCATCCGCTAAACCACTTGCTTGCAGTAGGCTAGCAAATTGTTCTGGAGACAATGTCGCGTCAAAGTTGTCTGCTAATACGATGTCACTCAAAAGTGCTTTGATTGCTGTTGGAGCACTTTCCAGCGCCAGGGTAATACGACTGTTCATGTTGAATCCTTAATTGACCTTAGGCTTTAATTCTATGTAATGCCCAGGAATTTTCTGTGACATGGATCACCACTGCGTTGTTGTTGTTACATTGGTTTGCATAATTAGAGTGAGGTCACAGATGAAATCGATTGCAAGAGTAAAAACTACCATTGATATCCCATTTATTGGCCTAAACAGGGCGCGATTTGGCTGCTATTGCTAAATAAATGCGAATAAAAAGCCCAAACAGACACTGTAATAAACAGCATTCTGGTTGGGCTGAATCGCGTAGTGATCGTTTAGGTTAAGAATAGAACCAAACCACGAGCGAAAATATACTCGGTGCGATGATTGAGGTAATGACGCCGCAAAGCACAAGAGCCAAAGAACTGAATGCTGCATCTTCCTGATTCTTTTCAGCACAGGTTGCAGTGCCTAAAGCGTGAGATACGGTACCCATGGTTAAACCTCGGGCAATAGGGCTCTTAATACCAATGAGATTGTAGATTGGGTAAGCAAAAATCGCCCCAAACAGACCAACAATCAATACCAGTATTGCCGCAATCGCTGCTTCACCACCTAAATGGCTCGATACTTCCATCGCAATTGGCGTGGTGACTGATTTACCTAATAAACTCGCAATCAAACTTAAGTCTGCTTTAAAAGCCACAGCGATCAATGCTGTCGTTGTCATCGACATTACACTGCCTAGTGTGCAAGCAAAGGTGATGATGCGCCAGTTGGCTCTGATTTGAGGTAGCTGTTCATAAAGCGGATAAGCAAGGGCAACTACCGCGGGCTGCAGCATGTAGGTAATCCAGGTGTTGTCCGCATAGTAAGTCTCAAACGGTACTTTGAAGAACGTGAGTATCGGAATGATGATACCAATGCTGATCAGCAGGGGGTTACACAGCGGTGAGTTTACTTTTTGACTTACCCAGCGAGCAAACAGGAATACCACGATGGTGAGTAGAATCCACATGATCAGTTACCTCTCGAAAGCAAGCGGTCTAAAAACCATGATAAGGACACCAACACCAGCAACGTGCCACCAACGGCGCTGGCCATAATTGGCAATGCCTTCGTGATGAGCATGTCGAAGTGATCCATTAACCCAACACTGATCGGAACAAACAGTAAGATCATTAGGCGGATAATCAAGCTTGCACCGGGTTGTACCCAGTGCGAAGGAACAATACCAATCACCATGGCAGCAAACAGAATCAACATGCCAAAAATACTGCCTGGGATTGAGGTATCCAAAAAGTGCTGTAACGCGTTACCTACTGTAAGTGCACCTATGATTAAGGTGAAGGAGATTAAGCAGTAAACCAGTTGGATCAATCTTTCTTTCAAAGTGTTACGTCTCTTGATAATGGAATTAACTAGCTAACTTTTCTACGTATTGATAAACCGCCTTCAAGATAGCCATTTTCTTCTCGTCACTTTCATGTTCGTGCGCGAGGTTTTCAAGGTTGAGCATGTACTCTTCTAAACGGCACTCATAAAACTCACGACAATGGTTTGCCCATTTCAATTGCTCAGCTTCGTCGAGCGTCCATGGGAAGTTACGTGCACGGTAACGGAACAGTAACGGTTTAATACGTTCGTCACTGAAGGTGATATCCAAAGCTGCCAAGTTGTTCGGGTCAGTTTCACGAATGATGTTCATCGCTGTTTTATCAGCAGGTGAAAAGAAACCGTCGTAAAGGTGTGTATCAACATCATCACTCTTTTCGTACTCGCGTTCTTGTGAGTACAGGCCGATCAGTTTTTCGCGGATCTCTGGATGTTCGCGCAGCAGTGCCAAGTTCTTCAAGCATTGTTGGCGATCGATACCGATGGTTTCGGCATTTTCAGCCGTCAGCGTTTTGGCTGGAGCAAGAATAGGGCACTTGTTCAGTTGAACCAATTTGATTGGTACGGGTAGCTCGTCTTCACCCAGTTCACTGCGTTTGGTGTAGAGTCTGTCTCTGAGTTCATCAGCGTCCAGTTCTAGTAGTGGGCTTGGATCTTTAGCTAAATCAACCACGATAACCGCATTTTGATTAGTTGGGTGCCAAGCCATAGGCACAATCCAGCTTGTGTAGTTGCAGTCACGGCCAAACATGCCCGAAACGTGCATCAATGGTGTCATGTTTACGATATCAACTAGGTCATTTAGCTTACGCTTATGACGCATGTTGTAAAGGTAATCGAACATCTTAGGTTGTGCAGCTTTAAGCTTCTTTGCTAACTCGATGGTCGCAATAACATCGGCCATCGCATCGTGCGCGTTCTCGTGTTCAATGCCGTTTGCCACAGATAGGTGTTCCAGTTTGAAACTTGGATAACCTTCTTCGTTCTCTGGCCAAACAATGCCTTCAGGGCGCAGTGCGTGAACAGCGCGCATTACATCTAATAGATCCCAACGTGAGTTGCCGTTCTGCCAGCTCCACGCATATGGGTCAATGAAATTTCGGTAACAGGTGTAACGCGTTACTTCATCATCGAATCGGATACTGTTGTAGCCAAGGCTTGTGGTGTTTGGTTTCGCCAACTCAGCATGGATCTTAGCGATAAACTCAGGTTCAGGAAGACCTTGTGAAGCCGTTTTCTGTGGCGTGATACGGGTAATCAATGCAGCTTCAGGTGCAGGGAGGTAATCAGCAGGAGGTTGGCAATAGATAACCAGAGGCTCTCCAATAACATTGAAATCTTGGTCGGTACGAACACCTGCAAACTGACTCGGACGGTCTTTTGCTGGGCTAACGCCCCAAGTTTCGTAATCGAAAAAGAAGTAGGTCGGCTGATTATCTGAACTCATTGAAATTCCTGAACAGCAAGCGCAGAACGTTTACTGTGGCTGAAGGTTAGTTTTGTTCAGTATCTGATAGTATGCGGTACGCGTGCAACCCAGATCACAAATAAATTGTCGGAAAACGGTGCTTTACTATTCAATCGAGTCGGTGGGGATGTCTTTGAATCCAGTTGAGGCGGTATCTTTGTTAATACAATCTGTCTATCGTCCGTTTAATCCGATGGGGGTGAGAGTATCAACTGGACTTTCTGTTTAATGGTTAGCTCTCGGTTTCTCAAATCTTTGAATATAGCCTTCCATTCTTGAAAGGTGACGATTATAGGGTTAAAACTGTTTACTGGTTTAGTGACGCCGTAACGTACGGTTTCAACTTCCGGTTCGAACGTACCAAACAATTTATCCCAAATGATCAAAACACCGGCGTAGTTCTTATCTATGTATTGCGGGTTTTTGCCGTGATGTACTCGATGATGCGAAGGGGTGTTAAAGATGTATTCAAGTGGCCCCAAGCTTCGTATCCATTGTGTATGGACGAAGAACTGCAAACCTAGGTTCAGAAGCACTACAAAGATGACCCATTTAGGCTCGAAACCTATGATGACGAGCGGTACCCAAAATAGCCACATGCCTGCGAATGGGTACATCAAACTCTGACGGAAAGCCGTATTGAAGTTCATCTGTTCTGAACTGTGGTGCGCGACGTGCGCGGCCCACATCCAGCGAATACGATGGCTTGCTCTATGGAACCAATAATAGAAAAAGTCTTGTAACACCATCAATACGACAAAACTCAGCACGCCCATTTCAATGTCCATTAAGCGCCAACCAAACAGCCATAGATACAGCTGCACGACCAATAACCCAGTGAGCAAATCGGAGAGTTGATGCATTCCCGCCAGCGTGAAGTTACACATCACTTCTGAAAGTTTATAGTTGGAATTGTCTGGTAGTCGACCTTGCTTCTGACCGATAAAATACTCAGCCAACATGCACACCACGAATAAGGGCGCTAATACCAGCAGTAGCCATTCTGGGTGATTGATTAATGCGTCGATATTCATGTTTTATCCTTGTTGAGACGCCATACGCGTTCTTAGTATCAAGTTTACTTAAACTTGCTCGCCTGAGATTCAATCAGCAGAATTACGTTACCAGCGAGCAAAGTGATCTTCTGTTAGGCCAAGAACACCATCGAGGTGATGTGTCACTCCATTGTTGTCTTCAATCGAGCCAGAAAAGTGACCAATGAACTGACGAAAGTTACTCTTTAACAGCCATAAATTGAGCTTTTCGCTGCGGTTATTTAAGGGCGTAAAGGTCAGGTTTATACGTCCATCTTGTGATGTTATCTGCCAAGGCAAGTTCGTGTCTTGGCGACTGAACGTAAACTGTACTGGGTTAAGCAAGTGTCTGGTTCCATTGACCCATAACACGTTTTCGCAGCCTCCGGTTTCATTCACGCCCGCCGCGAGGTTTAGGCCAATATCCGTGCCATTGGATTGCGTATTGATGCTTGCCCAGCGCCAACTGGTTTCGCGTCTCATGTAGCCCGCTGAAAAGTCATAACCGGCACGAGCTTGTTCGAGAACGAGTGATTCTCCCTTGATTTGGATGTCACCGCTGATGCGCAAAGCATTGTGCTTTTGGGTGTAAGTCCAACCTGAATAACCCGTTGGGCTGCACATCGCCAAGGGCAAGCTGTCGGCTTTAGGCTCTAAAGCGATATCGGCCTTGATGAGTTTGGTATTCAATCGAACTTGCCATTGCCCGCCTTCAATATTAAAGATGATGCTTTGGCCTGCAATGTTTGTCGTGCCGTCAAATGGCGAAGCGGTAACTTGTTTATCAAACCCTAATGGCCTCAACCAAGATGACTCTTCTAGATGGTTGTTTTCAATATCGTACAGATAACAAAATGCCGAGCCTAAGTAGCGAATATCCGCGATTGCCACGCCGATAATGTGCGTGTCGGTGACGATGCTGACAAATTGAAATTGCTTGTAGTGGAAGTGCTTCTGCCAAAGGTTTGCTTTTGCATCCATCGAGTTTCGGTAGTCAAAGTTCTCGATGTTCAGGTGCTTTGGGATGCCATCGAAATGTCCAATGATCGGCTGACCATTAGAATCAATCAAACTGTGTGGAGCAGGATTCGTTTTTATCATTGCGATAGTTCACATAAATTTAACAACTAAAGCCATTGTGCGATGAGTAGCGTAGAATTGGGAGGTCATATTCGGACAAGAGCGCGTTACCAATCACGATTTTTTCAGTAGTGTTGTTGAAGCTGAGTAGTCATGTTGATGGGAATGGGCTCGATATAAGGAGAGACGATTGGAGATTATCGCGGAGTATAAGCCGACCGGACATCGGCATCAGTTGGGTACATTAGATATCGCGCTGCTGTTGAATACGTTAGAGCAACGAGGTCTCGATACTGAAAGGTTACTCAATGATGTGGGTTTGCCGAACATGGATTGGCGAGACCCGAATGGAAAGTTGACTTACGCTGACAAGCTTTCGTTATTTAGCGCGGCGAATCAGAGCTTTCCTCACGATGGCTTAGGGCTTTGGTTGGGCGAACACGCTAGCTTGAGCCACTTTGGTGTGTTGGGTTATGCGCTATCGACCAGTCAAAATGTCGGGGAGGCCATCAAGTCGGGCTTTAAATATCTGCGCCTGAACGGTCCTATTTTCTCGGTTAAATTGTTTCTAGATTCCGAGCAAGCAGTGATTCAGATTGAGAACACCTTGGAAGTGGGCGATCTCCTACCTTTCTGCAGTGAGTATTTCTTGAGTTCAATCGTCTCTTTGTTCAAAGAACTGACTGGTCATGAGTTGGATATTCATACTTTGGCTTTGCCTTATGCTCGCCCTAATTACACCAAGCTTTATGACGAGCGTTTCCAGTGCCCGGTAATTTTTGAACAAAACTATTGTGAACTGCGTTTTGATGTCTCCGTTTTATCACAAACTTTATTGACTCATGATGCCGCGACCCTGAAGCGCTATCTCGCGTCTTGCCAGTCGATAGTGGAAACGCTGGACTCTGAGCACCTGCTGACTAACCAGATCAAAACGATCTTTTATCAAACCGCAGGCAGTTTCCCGAATATAGAACAACTCGCGGATGAGTTTGGTTGTAGCTCTCGTACACTCAGGCGAGAGCTAGTGACCCATGATTCCAGTTATCAAATATTGCTTACCGAAGTTAGAGTGGAACTGGCCAAAGAGCTGTTACTCGGCACAACCATGAGCATTGATGACATAGGTGAAAGGCTCGGTTATAGCGACCCTGCAAATTTCAGAAGGGCGTTTAAAGGGTGGCTCAATAAAACGCCCGCGCAGTTTCGTGGCAGATTGAGTGCGTCTGGGTAATTGGCTCGATGTGCGTATAAACGGTATTTCGTGGAAAAGTGGAGGTTGTGAGCAACAAGAAGGGAATATGGACACAGCTTAGATCTATCAGCACAAATTTTGCGATTGTTCTGTAATTTACTCTTGTTCAGTAAACAGAAACCTTAAAAACAGGTATGATAGTGCCGTTTTTAATCCTGAACTGGGAAAGTCATGGCAAAGTTAACACTCCAAGAGCAAATGCTTAAAGCTGGCTTGGTAAATGAGAAAAAATTAAAGAAGGCGAAGAAAGGCTCTAAAAAGTCTCGCGTTCAGTCTCGTGAAGCAAAAGCGGCAGCAGAAGAAACTAAACTGGCGCAGCAAGCGAAAGACAAAGAGTTAAACCAACAGTTGAAAGAACAGCAGTTGAGCAAAGAAATTAAAGCTCAAGTGAAGCAACTGATTGAGATGAACAAGATCGAACAGAAGAACGGTGAGATCAAATACAACTTCACCGACGGTACGCTAGTTAAATACCTTTACGTAGAAGAGCTGACTCAAAAGCAACTAAGTAAAGGCATTCTAAGTATCGCGCGTCAAGGCGAAAGCTATGTAGTTATCCCTACTGCGGTAGCGAACAAGATCGCGATGCGTGACGAAGAGTCTATCGTTGATACTCAAGCTTCAAGCTCAGATGAAGTAGACGAAGATGACCCGTACAAAGACTTCGTGATCCCAGATGATCTAATGTGGTAATTGCCCGTTAGTACTGAGTAGAAGCACGAATTAAAAATGCAGCTGACAATCCTTCGATTGTGGCTGCATTTTTTTGTTTATGAGCTGTGAATCTTCTAGATACTAAATGACCACTAGCTAACTAGCTAACTAGCTAACTAGTTAGATCATGGTTGAAGCGATCAGGCGTCACCGGGCTTCTCACGTTTGCTGTTCCACCCCATAAAGTTGTAAAGGTTGTAACGAGCAAAACCCAATTGTTCATGCAATGCAAAGTCTGTAACTGCGAAGTTGTACCATAATGGTAACCATGAAATTTGAGCAGCCATGTAGTCGGCTCGTACTGGGACGACGTTTAATCCAAAATGATTAAAGTAGAGTTCACTACGACGAATATGTAGGCCTGATGAAACAAGAACAATGTTGTCGAACTGGTGATGCTTCATTAGGTCACTGGTGAGCTGCGCGTTTTTCTAAGTGTTGACGCTATTCGATTCTTGAATGATATCGGCTAGTGGAACGCCGAGTCTAAGCAACTGCTGTTGATAAACTTCCGCTTCGGTTGCACCATTATTTTGTGCATCTCCACCACTAACAATCACTTTGCATATGGTTTGAGCCTCCGCACAGTTTTTATATTGGCTTGCCGTTTCATTGATGCGACCGAACGAGAAAAAGGTCGGCTCAAATTCTTGTGTACTTGCGATGAGTTGAGTACCAGCACCAAGCAAGACAATGGCATTGTGAGAGGTCCACTGAATGTCAGGTTTGCGCTCATAATTGGCTTGCAGGTCGTTTAGTAGATAGCGAGGGATTAAACCCGAACCAATCAATATAAATAAAGAGATAAGAAGAAGTTTGATAAAACTAGAGGTTTTTCGCCACTGAAATAAACGTGTAACGCCAACGAATACTAGAAGAAGTAATAATATAATAAAGCTCATGAGGATCCTGTTATCGAACGGGTGCCAGAATGATAGGCATGTTTGAAGCGTCGCGTAATATATCAGCTTTACCGATATTTCACAGTCAACCTATAGCGCTATTGAACAAAGATAGTGTTTTGCGTTATAGAATGTGGATGCTCGTAAAATAACAAACAAAAACGCTTTATTATTGTTCGATTATTGATTTCTAAATACAGGCTTAAAAATAATAAGGACATTTACATCTTGTTCATCTTTTATTCTATACCTATGAGCTTCTTCTATTATTTTAATCGAATATTGAAAACCTTGTTCTATGCGATTAAACAAAACAAGTAAGCAATAAAAAACCGACGCATGTGCATCGGTTTTTGTGTAACGAGACTCAAGTTATTGGATCAATCGAACCCATTAAGCGTTCGCTTGTTCCAAATCTTGCTGTTTGTCCTTTTTAGCCAATAGGCGGCTTGTGATTGTACCAGCTGTCATTGCACCAGATACGTTAAGCGCAGTACGTGCCATATCGATAAGTGGCTCGATAGAGATAAGCAGTGCTGCGATAGTCACAGGAAGACCCATCGCGGGTAGTACGATAAGTGCAGCGAAAGTTGCACCGCCACCAACGCCGGCAATACCAAATGAGCTCACTGTGATAATAGCAATCAGAGACAGAATGAAGTTAATGTCCATTGGGTCGATACCAACCGTAGGCGCAACCATAACTGCAAGCATTGCAGGGTAAATACCCGCACAACCATTTTGACCAATTGTTGCACCGAAAGACGCAGACAGGTTAGCAATCGCTGGTGGTACGTTTAACTTAGTGATTTGAGCTTCAACGTTCAGGGGAATAGTTGCTGCAGAGCTACGAGACGTGAAAGCGAACGTCAGTACTGGCCAGATCTTTTGGAAGTACTCTTTCGGGTTGACACCAACAAAAGAAACCAACACACCGTGAACGACGAACATCAGGATAATAGCGACGTAAGAAGCAACGATGAAGCCCAATAGGCTTAGGATGTCAGAAGCACTTGACGTTGCGACTACCTTCGCCATTAATGCTGCGATGCCGTATGGCGTTAGTGCCATGATCATCTTAACTAAGCGCATAACGATAGATTGAGCCGCTTCAACGAACGTACGGATTGGAGATTCTAATTCTTCTTTCTCTGCCATCACCTTACGAGCAGCAATACCCGTTAGCACGCCAAAGATAACTACCGCGATGATAGAAGTAGAGCGAGCCCCTGTTAGGTCTGCAAATGGGTTAGTCGGAATAAAGCTAACCAGCATTTGTGGAATAGTTAGATCTGAAACGCTGCCGATGCGGCTTTCTAGTGTTGCGATACGTGCTGTTTCACGAGCGCCTTCAGTTAAACCTTCAGCCGACAAGCCGAATGCTTGTGTTACAACAATACCAACAATCGCAGAAATTGCCGTTGTTGCTAGCAACACAGAAATGGTGATGCCGGAAATCTTACCTAGTGAGCCGCCTTTCTCAAGCTTCACTACTGCCGCAATCATTGAAACTAACACTAATGGCATGATGACCATTTTTAGTAGGCCAACGTAACCACGACCCACAATGTTTACCCAGTCGAGCGTCTCTTTGATAATAGGATTGCCTTCACCAAATAGCAGTTGAAGACCAAGGCCAAAAGCACTACCGAAAACTAAACCGAGTAAAACGAGGCGAGAAAGTGTGTTTTCTTTTTTCTGCTGTCCGTAGAGAAAAAAGAGGATACCAGTGAATACCGCTAAGGCAGCGATAGCTGAAAATGACATTGTTTTTCCTTATGAATAACCATGAATCGATAGGGCGCTTAGATATATGGGCGCAAATACTGTTAGCTAAAATAGCGACCTGTAACAAAACGTAAAATAAGGAAAAGTAATTTATTAGAACGATTAGTAATATCCACCCAATGGGTTGGATGGATATTCAACATTGTGGTGAATAGATAGACGTTTTAATGATATTTCGCTAATAAATTAAGCATGTCAGTCGAGGTGTAGATTTCGATACTTTGGAAATTATTTTCGAACAATCGGAATAATATTGCTTTCGCTACATCTTCCGATTGGATAGGGCGTAGGTTTTTGAATTTTCCAAACATTAACGGAGATATTAAAGGGAAGACTCTTTGTAGGAGCTTTTCATCAGTTCTGGGTTCGGCACGTTCACCCACCAGCGGGCCAGGACGAGCGATGAAGAGCTGCTTGAAGCCAATACGTTTTAGGTTTTGCTCCATTTGTCCCTTACAGCGCAGATAGTGTGAATAGGAGTCTGGCGAAGCGCCATAGCTAGAAACGACTGCGACACGTTGAACTCCAAGGAATTTCATCGACTGTGCCACTTGGCTAACCAGTTCTACATCGATCTTTCGCAGCGCTTCTTTTGAACCTGCTTTTTTCTTGGTTGTGCCTAAGCAGATAATGCCTAAGTTGGGCGTCGCTTTGGTGTCGTCCCAACTCGTTACTTGTAGATCGTTGTGGATGAGTGTATCGAGTTTGTTGGAGTGAAATTCTTCACCTAATGCTCTTCGTGAAAAAGCATAGATGTGTTCTACAGCGGGCTCGTTAATGAGCAGTCTCAGGACATGATGACCAATTAGCCCTGTCGCACCAGCTATAACAACCGATGTTTTATCTCCATTAATACTCATTCTATTCCTTACTCGCTCTACAAGTGCTTGTTTAATATAAACAGTGTTTGAATTTTAAGCGAACAAAAGTTTCATGAATGAGCGTTAGGAAGATGGGGTTTGATGATGGGCTTTTATACGGAAGGTATGTGCTTAGCTAGGTAAACCTCAATTAAGGTGTTAAAGATAACAAAGCCCGCTGGGCGACGGGCTTGTTATTTACTTTGCTACTTTGTTGTCTTATTGCTTCGACACTATTAGGTGAAGGAGAACGGGATTTTCCTTACCTTTTTGCTGGTTTTCTTACTCGATTTATTTGGTTTTCTTTTACTTGTGTTTGGAATCATTTCACCTCCTAAATCATTGTTTGGTTTTGTCTTTCAATCGATTGTTTTCTTTTAAAGCAACTGCGATGTGGGTATTCACAGTATGGGCACTCATCAATGGAGAGATTAACAAGTACTTTAGATCAAGCATAAACGATGCCAAAATGTAAGTTATTGATAAATCTATTATCAGTATTGTAGGTGTTTCGGGTTCGTCAATTTGACTGTCAATTTGAGAAAATACCGGTGTGATCTGTTCAAATTAAGAACACTCTCTACCGTTTCTGTTGATTAGGCATAGATACAGCATTGCTTAACACGTAAACTGAACCGTAATTCACATAGACCAAGGACGTGCTATGAACCTCAAACTTGATACTCTTGCTCCCACTCAGATTTATCACCTGATGACACAAACCGTTGTGCCTCGCCCGATAGCGTGGGCATTAACGGAATCTTCCGACCAAGAGTACAACCTAGCGCCTTTCTCTTATTTCACGCCTGTTTCCAGCAATCCGCCGCTACTGATGTTATCAGTTGGGAAAAAGCCGTCGGGCGAAATCAAAGATACCACTCGTAACGCCTTAGAAACGGGTAAGCTAGTGATTCACATTGCTTCTTCAAGTTCTGCCGAAACAATGACAGCAACAGCAGCTACACTCGATTACGGTGATTCTGAAGTAACCGCGAATAATATTGAGCTGGTTGAATTTGAGGGGTTTTCTTTACCGAGAGTGAAAGAGTGTGCGGTCGCTTTTGGCTGCACCTTGTACGAAGTAAAAGAAGTGGGAGAGGCGCCTCAAAGCCTTATCTTTGCTCAAGTTGAAACCGTGTACATTTCCGAAAATGTGATTGATAAAGAGAGTGAACGTCTGAAGATTGATGCGATGGCATTGGACCCTTTATCTCGACTTGGTGGCGGTGAATACGCGACGCTTTCCAATGTGTTCTCTGTTGCACGCCCTAAATAGTGTAACGATTTAGCTTAAGCAGAATCGCAGCCCTAGAAATCCATTACCTTAAATTTAAGTGTTCCTAAACTTATGTTAGATACCCAATACTCGCAGTACATCCAACACCGAATTGACCAAAAAACCAAGCCACTCGGTGCGCTTGGCTTACTAGAAAAAGTCGCACATCAACTGGCATTGATTCAGAGCCAAGGCAAAGAAACTGCGGTTGAGCACATCGAATTGAATAAGCCACGTATCATCATTTTTGCTGGCGACCATGGCATAGCAGATGAAGGTGTGAGTATTGCTCCAAGTGCCGTCACGCAACAGATGGTGTTGAACTTCTTAAGCGGTGGCGCAGCGATTAATTGCTTTTGTGCGGTAAACAACGTCGAAATTACAGTCGTGGACACTGGGATTTTGTTGCCTGTTGAATCTGACAGCGACATGTTGATTTCTCAGCGCTTAGGTACGCGAACCAATAACTTTGCCAATGAAGCGGCAATGAGTTTAGAAACTGTTGAACGTGGGATTGAACTGGGAACTGAGCTTGTATCTAGAACCATTTCGAATGGCACGAATATCATCATGTTTGGTGAAATGGGCATCGGCAATACCAGCAGCGCGTCTGCCATCTTAAGTGCGCTAGCAAACCGAACTGCAGATGAGTGTGTTGGTTTAGGCACTGGTATCAACAATGAACAGCTTGCACGTAAGGTGGCGGTGGTTAAGCAAGGTGTTGCTCGTTGCATAAATCCTGACGCAAAAGAGGTGTTAAGCCAAGTCGGCGGTTATGAAATAGTTCAAATGGTGGGGGGCTTCCTTGGCGCTTACGAAAACAGAACCCCTGTGTTGGTCGATGGTTTTATCGTGTCGGTTGCGGCGTATGTCGCGACTCTAATTGAACCGAGTTGCCGTGATTACATGATCTTTGCTCATCGCTCTGAAGAGTCGGGGCACAAGATTCTATTAGAGCTGCTAGACGCTGAGCCACTGCTCGATCTTGGATTGAGATTGGGCGAGGGCACAGGTGCTGCGCTAGCTATGCCAATAATTCGTGCGGCGGCAGAGTTCTATAACAACATGGCGAGTTTTGCGAGTGCTGGAGTCACGGTTTAATGAGTGATGCACCAAAAAGATCGTTGAAAGATAGCATCACATACCAATGGGAACTTTTTTCGTTGGCGATGGGTTTCTTTTCTCGTTTGCCGATGCCGAAGAATACGCCTTATTCAGAAGAGCGAATGAACCGTTCTGGTCGCTACTTTTCAACGGTTGGTTTGTTACTTGGTGTTCTGTGTGGTGGTGTGTTCTTGCTACTCGATGCAATACTGCCGAGTGCAGTGGCCATCTTTTTGATGATGAGCTTTAGCTTGATGCTAACCGGTGCTTTCCATGAAGACGGCTTAACCGATATGGCGGATGGTATTGGCGGCGGTATGACCTTAGAACGCCGTTTGACCATCATGAAAGACAGTCGAATTGGTACTTATGGCGCGTCTGCTCTTGTTATGGCTCTGCTTGGCAAGTGGGTGCTGTTGAACGAGCTGGTCAACATGACAGCTCTGTTTATGGTTATCGTGACCAGTTATACCTTTAGCCGCGCGATTGCTGCATCGCTGATTTACGACATGCCTTATGTCAGCGATTTAGATACCAGTAAAAGTAAGCCTTTGGCCAACAAGCAAACCAAAGGTGAACTTGCCTTCTTATTGCTTGTAGGCGTGCTGCCTAGCCTGTGGTTTGGTCTTGAATTCGCTTTGGTTTTATCTGTCGTCGCCTATCTGTTCAGAACAGGTTTCAAAAAGTGGTTAACGGCTCGAATTGGTGGCTTTACTGGCGACTGTTTGGGGGCCGCTCAACAGCTGATGGAGTTGCTGACATACCTTGTGTTCATTACTGCTTTTTACAATGGTTTTCTATAACAGGTTCCTATGACAAACACGAATCAAGCTAATCAAATTAATCAAGTAAGTCAGCGAAATAGCCATCTGGTATTGGGTGGAGCTCGTTCTGGTAAGTCTAGTTTTGCAGAACAACAGGCATTATGTGCGCTTGAAGCATGTTCAAATGGACGCCTCAATTATATTGCGACAGCGACATATCTTGATGATGAAATGCGAGAACGAATCGCGCACCATCAACAACGTCGTGGCGAGCAGTGGATTGAGCATGAAGTACCCGTCGAATTAGCCGGAAAACTGCTGTCTTTTGAGAAAGAAGATGTGGTGTTGATTGATTGCCTAACATTGTGGTTGAACAACATTATTTTTGAGTTGGGTGATGATGCGACCAATGAACAGGTTGAGGCCGTGGTTGAAGTTTTAGTGAAAAGCGTAGAGCAAAGCCCAGCGCAAATTATCATGGTTTCTAACGAAGTCGGTTTAGGTGTGGTGCCGCTGGGGAAAGTGTCGCGCTTGTTTGTGGACAATGCAGGACGAATGAACCAAGCGCTAGCTCGCGTCGTTGAACGCGTCACGCTGGTTGCTGCCGGATTACCATTGAGCTTAAAACCGTCGAGCCCCTCGACTCAAAGCTCGACTCATAATTAGTTGGTATCAAAGGTTAGTTGAACAAATGGAAAATGGAACAACCAAAAACATCTATCTACTAAGACATGGCAAAGTCGAAGGCGAAGCGGCACTTAATGGTTCATCTGATGTGTTGGTTAATCCTGATCTTCAAGATCGGATATGTGGGGCGCTGATAAAACAAGATATTACCTTTGATTGCGTGGTTACCTCGCCATTAAGGCGATGCAGCGATCTCGCAAACAGATACGCACAGCGTATGTCTGTGCCTTTATCTGTAACACCAGACTTTCAGGAAATGAACTTCGGTGACGTTGATGGTGTCCCATTTGATGAGCTTGAAGACAAGTGGGGAATGCTAGAAACCTTTTGGCAAGATCCTGCTAATCATCAACTGACTGGTGCAGAAAGTTTACAGAGCTTCCACGACAGAGTAACTCAAGCTTGGTCGCAACTTTTGAATGATCCAAGTGACAATATATTGTTGGTTACTCATGGTGGTGTGATTCGCATATTGTTAGCGCATTGCCTTGATATTGATTGGAAAAACCCGAGTTTGTACTCGAAGCTATCGATAGAAAACGCATCGATAACTCATATTCAAATCACTCAGTTTGCGCAGAGCTTTATCAGCGTCAAATCGATAGGGCTGAGTGTTCAAAAAACACAGTTTAAGAATTAACAATCTACTAAAAATATTAGAAGTATTAAAAGTAATTAGAAGTATAAAGCGGCGTGAACAGTCGCTATACCGGATTGGTATTACTACCTACGTGAAAGGAATTTAGTCATGACAACACCGAGTTGGGATCTAAGCATTGCTTATCGCGATCTTAATGATGCAAAAATCGAACAAGACATTGAACTCATTCAACAATGTATTGAGCTGTTGTACCTACACGTTGAAAAGCGTCATATCATTCTAGCGATGCAAAACGCCATTCAAACTTCTGAAGCGGCAGGCACGTTACTGAGCACGATCAACACCTTCGCTAATTGCCACGCATCGGTAGACGCGACGCACACAGAAGCCAAAGCTCTGCTTGGTCGTGTAGCGAAGCTGAACTCTGAAATGTCTCAAGCGTTTAGCCCATATGAAGACACGCTAATTCACGCAGAACCAGAATTTATCGATGCAGTATTAGAGCATGACAGCCCAGATGTAGCAGGACAACGCTTTGCGATTGAAAGCTCGCGTAAGTTATCAAGCAGCCGCCTTAGTGTTGCTGAAGAGCAGTTATTGGCCGCGATGAAGGTTGATGGCCGTGATGGATGGGGTCGTTTGTACGATAACTTAACCGGTTCTTTAAAACTGTCGCTAAAGCTGAACGGTGAAGACGAAGCGCTAGGTTTTTCACAAGCCGCGAGCTTGTTGTACGGCAGCGAATTCGACAAACAAGAACCGGCATGGCGCGCAGTCCAAGGCGCAATGAAGACGCACCAAGAGTCTTTTGCTTCAATTCTAAATGCGCTTGCGGGTTGGCGACTGACAGAGAACAAAAAGCGCTCGAAAATAAGCGACGTACATTTCCTTGATCCAAGCCTACACGCCAGCCGCATCGTACCTGAAACGCTAGACACCATGATGTCGGTAGCAAAGGCAAATCGCGAAGTAGGCCAGAAAGCAGGTCTGTTAATGGCAAGAGTTCACGGGCTTGATGAAATGAAGCCTTGGAACCATTTAGCCGCGATGCCTCCGCTGGGTGACACTGAATCTAAGGTTTATCCATTTGATGAAGCGATTGAAGTGATCAAAACCGCTTTTGCTGAAGTCAATTCAGAGATGGCTGATTTTGTCGCATTAATGGTTGAGAACGGTTGGATTGATGCCGCACCAGCTGCCAACAAACGTCTAGGTGCGTACTGCACCAAGTTTGCTGCGACACGTACACCTCTTGTGTTCATGACATGGAGCGGTAGCCGCTCAGACTTAATGACATTGGCGCACGAGCTAGGCCATGCGTTCCATAACTGGGTGATGAAGGACATGCCTTTGTGTCAGACACGCTACCCAATGACTCTAGCAGAAACCGCTTCAATCTTTGCTGAAAACATCGTTCGTGACCACTTGTTAAAACAAGCACAAACACGCAATGAGAAACTTGAAATGCTGTGGGAAGAGCTTTCTTCTTCACTCGCTTTGATGGTAAACATTCCAGTACGTTTCGAGTTTGAGAAAGCCTTCTATGAGCAGCGTGAAAAAGGTGAGCTAACGGCTCAGCAGCTGTGTGACTTGATGGAAACCACTTGGAAGGAGTGGTATGGCGATGCAATGACAGAAGCCGACCCTTACTTCTGGGCAAGCAAACTGCACTTCAGCATCTCTCAAGTGAGCTTCTACAACTACCCATACCTGTTCGGTTACCTGTTCAGTAAAGGTGTTTACGCTCAGCGCGATGCTAAGGGCGAACAATTCTACGGTGATTACGTTTCCTTGCTTCGTGATACGGGCAGCATGATGGCGGAAGAAGTCGTTCAAAAACACTTGGGAATGGACCTGACTCAAGCTGACTTTTGGCAACAAAGCATCGACATGGTCAAAGTTCAAATCGATGAATTTGAAAGATTGCTCGATCAGGAAGATTAATTGATCTCAATCTGTTCATGGTAGGTAAGAGCTGTGTTAGCTTACGTGGTTCTTATCTTGCTGATATAAACAGAGATAACCAAAAGTTGTTCTAAATAGGTAAAATTATTTGGAACAGATGTCGGTTAGTAAAGTCAGCAGGTAATACAAAAATATATGGGTAGTATTTGTGAGTGATAACGGAGTTTCTATTGATAAGTGCGATCCTAGCAACACAATTTCTATGTACAATTTATTAACATACGGCCGTGCAATTAAGGAGTAGCGCATGACGAAGACCCTCTTTCGCCAATCATTTCTTTTTGACAGCCTAGATCTTGAGCAAGAAGTGGTTGCAGGACAGACCGTACTGAGTAACGGTGTTCAAATTAAGCTTCATCAACGCGGTGTATTGGAAGTGATTCCCGCAGAGTATAATTCTGAGACCAAGAACATCATCTTTTCAACAGGTGTTCATGGCGACGAAACTTCACCAATGGAGCTGATTGATAAGCTCATTGAGGATATTGAAACCGGCTTCCAAGTCGTGACAGCAAGATGTTTGTTCATCATTGCTCACCCAGAAGCGACCAATGCGCATACGCGTTTTCTTGATGTGAATATGAACCGTCTGTTTGATGAAAAACAGTACGAGAGTAATCGAGAAGTGGACATCGCGAAGAACCTTAAGTTCTTGGTTACTGAGTTTTACAAGGAAACGGTGCCTGCCACTCGTTGGCACTTAGATCTGCACTGTGCGATCCGTTTGTCTAAGCATTACTCTTTCGCCGTAAGCCCTAAGGTTCGCCACGAAGTTCGCAGTAAAGCCTTGTTCGATTTCATTAACAGTGCTCACGTTGAAGCGGTGTTGTTATCCAATGCGCCAACGAGCACCTTCAGTTGGTACAGCGCTGAAAACTTTGAAGCCCAAGCACTGACAATGGAGCTAGGGCAGGTAGCAAGAATTGGTGAGAACCAGCTTGATAAGTTAACGGCTTTCGATTTGGCAATGCGCAATTTGATTGCTGAAATAGAACCAGAGCATTTGCCAAAGAAAACCATTACTTATCGCGTAAGCCGAACCATTGTTCGTTTGCATGATGATTTTGATTTCATGTTCTCTGATGCCGTTGAAAACTTTACGGCGTTCAAGCACGGTGAAGTGTTTGGTCATGATGGTGATAAGCCATTGATGGCGAAGAATGAAAACGAAGCAGTAGTGTTCCCAAATCGCAACGTTGCTATCGGTCAACGAGCGGCCTTAATGGTGTGCGAAGTTGAAACACGATTCGACCACGGTCAGCTTGTGTACGATTAATACCGACTCGGGTTTAAACGACGAAAACAACCGCTCAACTGGTTGAAATATCAAGGTTCACATTACGGTGTGAGCCTTGAGTTTATTTGGGGATACAGGTAAGGTTACGCGAACAATTTCAAAGTAGCTTGATATGGATTTCCAACAACTTCTTCACCAAAAACAGCGCAAATGGACCCGAGCCATTTATCTGATGGCAGCACTGCTTGTCGCGCTGAGTGCGATTTACCTAATGGTTGGCGATCTTTTCATTTCCCCTCTGGGCACCTTGTCCACGTTAGAACAAAAACTACTGATTGATTTACGCTTACCTCGACTATTGGCGGCTATTGCTATCGGGGCAGGGTTAGCCGTATCTGGCGCAAGCTTACAAGTCTTATTGGGTAACGTATTAGCAGAGCCCGGTGTGCTCGGCATTTCTGGCGGCGCAAGCTTGGCGATGGTGATCGTGCTGTTCTTCTTGCCGTTTGCTCCTACGCCTGAATTATTTATGATTGCCGCCGTTTTAGGCTCACTCTGTTTTACCGTGATTCTGGTGAGTATGGTTAAAACGATGCGACTGACTACGGCCAAGTTATTGCTGGTGGGTGTTGCGTTAGGCATTCTTTCTGGCGCGATGGTGACGTGGGCATTCTATTTTAGTGATGATCTTAGCTTACGCTTATTGATGTATTGGCTGATGGGTAGTTTGGGTGGTGTAACTTGGTACCAGCACTCGCTCACGTTAGTAATGATCCCCGTTATTATCTGGCTGTGCCTGCAAGGTAGCAAGCTAGACAAACTGATGATTGGCGAGACCCATGCTGCGCAGTTAGGCGTGAACGTTCCGAGATTACGTTGGCGTCTAATCTTCGCTGTGTCTATTTTAGTCGGCTGCGCAGTAGCGTTAGGTGGCGTGATCAGCTTTGTGGGTTTGGTGGTGCCACACTTACTCCGTTTAGCGATTGGTACCGACAACCGATACCTTCTTCCTTTGTCTGCCGTTGCAGGTGCCGCGTTACTGGTGTTTGCTGATATTTGTGCAAGAACTTTATTAGATTCTGCAGAATTACCCTTGGGTGTGATGACCACCAGTATCGGTGCACCAATCTTCATTTGGATGTTAATTAAAAATCATGATTCAAATTAAGAGCCTGAGCGTCGGCGCTCGTTTATTACCACTATCATTTGAGCTCAAGCAAGGGCAGGTGACTCATGTCATCGGTCCTAATGGCAGTGGAAAAAGTACTTTATTAGAAGCGATATCTGGCGTCGGTGATGGCTACAAAGGTGATATAAAGCTCGACGGTCAAGACTTGTCAGAATTATCACTACAAGATTTATCATTGCATCGCGCTTATCTTTGTCAAAGTGCAAGACCGGCCTTCAACTTGGAAGTGTTCCAATACCTTGCGTTATCACTGCCAAGTTCATCGCACGGCCTTGATACTGAAATCAACACGGCTTTGGAAGAGATAAGCCAGATGTTGGACATCACAGACAAACTTCATCGTTCAATTCAGACACTGTCTGGCGGTGAATGGCAACGCGTTCGTTTGGCGGGAATGTGCCTGCAAATTTGGCCGACGCTTAATCCTTACGCAAAGCTCCTGATCCTCGACGAACCTGCAGCGCCGTTAGATATTGCTCAAGAAGCGTTGCTGTATAAGCTTATCGAACGAGTGGCTGAGAAGGGCATTGCGGTTATTATGGCTAACCACGACCTGAACCGAACCTTGAGGCATGCCGACCAAGTACTGCTGCTCGAAAAGGGCGTACTACAAGCATCAGGCAGTGCAGAGCAAGTGCTTGTGCCTGAACAGCTAGAATCCGTATTTAATACGCAAGTAAAAAGCATCTCGGTCGACAATCAAACTTACCTATTGTTTGGTTAACTTAGGCTCATCAATACAAGGCAATCTATATGTTTAGATATATTCAACGACGACGAATCAAGAAAGTAATTAAATCACTTTCTGCAAAGTTGGTGAAAGCGTACGGAAGCAGTGACTTTTTCTCTATTGGGCAAGTAGAAACGAGTTCATGTGAATTGAGTAAGCGCCAACAACTGGTTGCCTTAGCATTGTTTGCTGATCCACAAGACCTTGCTGCTGAAATTGCTCCAGCCATTCAACTGCTGCGTAATGATGTGTCTAATGACTTCTTCGGTGGTGAGGAATATAACGCGCGTGATGTACTTAATTTGTTGGGCGGTGGCGGTTGGAAGGGCGGTCGTATGGACGATGATATGTCGAATCGATTTGGCATGAATAGCCGCTATTAGTTTAGCTCGTTCAAATTAACGTTTAATGATTTATCCATTTATAAACGTATACGCTCAATAGCTTAGCGACTTTACAGCAGTCTCAACAACGTAATAATAATGATGATAAAAAGCACTCAATATCATTATTTATGCGAGCGTTTCACTCCAATCAATTCAATGAAAAAATACCTTCCTAGCGATCTATTTTCTTAGGAAATGCGTAATTTTTGTCGGTAAAAATTGATAATTCGAACCAATATCATCTATCTCTAACGCATTTCTTTGAGTTGTGTGATTCTGATTCCTTTCAAAATAAATCCCACTTTTATTGATAGTTATGACGTATATATTTTCCGTGTTCTTTAAGTCAGAAACTATAAACCCTCGAACTGCAATCTTGATTAGTAAATATCCAATCAATATTGCATACGGGGGGGTAAAATAATAGAGAGTGGGAAAGTGAAAACAGCAAATAATAATATTCTAAAAATAGCAGTGGGGATGGCTATGCTATCCAGCGTACCATCAGTAGTAAACGCTCATGGTTGGTCTGAATTTCCAAGTGCACGTCAGAATACGTGCTATGAACAAGGCGGGGTTTGGTCGGGTACGCCACCAAATGCAGCATGTGCTCAAGCAAAAGAGATTTCAGGGTCATATCCGTTCGTTCAACGCAACGAGTATGCGAAAAACATTCAAGACTTCAACAACATCAATGCAGTGAAAGCGGCGATTCCAGACGGCACGTTATGTTACGCCAATGATTCGCAAAAACGTGGCATGGGTGCACCTCATACAGGTTGGACTCGCACCGAGTTAAGCACTGGTACATTTGAATATGTATTCAATGCGACTGCACCACACAACCCGTCATTCTGGGAGTTCTACCTAACCAAACCAAACGCCGACCTGAGCAAAGGCCTAGCGTGGGGAGATTTAGACCTTCTCCAAGAAGTTGGGAATGTTCCTGTAAGTGGTGGCAAATACCGTATCAACGTAACGATTCCTTCAGACCGCTCTGGCGATGCAATCTTATACGTACGTTGGCAACGTGACGATGCTGCAGGTGAAGGTTTCTACAACTGTTCAGACATCACTATCACGGGGGGAGCAACTCCACCACCAGATCCTACACCTCAACCTGATCTAGTCCGTGGCGACCTGTTTGTTTCTGACCAGTTTGGTACGCCAGAAATTGGTGATACGGTTAAGTACGACATCATCAACAAGTACGGTGAAGTCGCGCGTAGCTTCGACATCGTTATCGACGCTTCAAACGTTAACGATTGGGCTCGCTTGTTGGCTTCAGAGATTAACGGCTGGCACGAAGAGTTTAAAGATGGCGCGATCTTCATTGGTGACTGGCACACTGAAATGCAGCACTACATGTACTTCCAAAACGATCCTTCACGTAACTTCTTTAACTCAAAAGATAGCCGTGCTTCTGGTCAGTTAACGCTGATTGATGGTGGCGACGGTGGTGTTGAACCATTGAAAGGCGACATCTACGAGCTAGTGAAGAGTGACAACGTAGTGAATGCTGGCGACAAAGTTGTGATTGCAACAAGCGAAGCGGCGACATTGACTCAAACTCAAGGCTCTTCAGTAAGCATTCAAAATAACGGCACGGCTTCTATCGTAGTTGATACCACTGGCATCACTGCAAACGAAACTCTATCGTTTATGGCTAGCTCGATTGAAAGCGAAAGTGTTGAAACCTTCACTTTTGAAGTAATTGCTGATGACGGTGGCGTAACACCAGACCCAGATCCAACGCCGGATCCAGATCCGACTCCTGACCCAGACAATGGCACTTGGGACTCTTCAGCGACTTACCTAGGCGGTGAAGTAGTAACGTACTCGAACCAGTCTTGGAAAGCACAGTGGTGGATTCAAGGTGGTACAAACCCTAAAGCGACCTACGAAAATGATCAATGGGGCGTGTGGCGTCCAGCTAACTAGTCAGCTAGTCAAACTAAGTAACTAAATAAATAAGACACCACACTCTATTGATGAGTGTGGTGTCTTTTCTTGTGGGAGAGATAAACAAGTCGACCGTGAAGGTAATTGGGTTTAGGGTAGGGCTTTGTTATACCTGAATGTCCGAGTGCTTCGAATATCCACGGTTTAGTAATCTTTTACACATTAGATAGAAAAGACTTTTTGATGAAAAAATCTCAGATACTCGCCAATACAATCAAGAATCAGATAGAACAAAACATCTGGCTTAGTGGTGAGAAAATTCCATCGATTAGAGACGCGTGTAAACGTTATAAACTCAGTATCGAGACGGTACTTCAGGCGTATCAACAGCTTGAAGACCAAGGCTATGTGCGCTCTAAGCCTAAATCTGGCTATTTCGTGTTACCGCGCAGAAATGTGTTCACCTCAGAACTCGCACAACAAAAAGCCATCAAGCCGTATCCCGTTAAGATCAGCGACCTGCTTTACGATGTACTTCAACGAGCCAAAGACCCTAGTATCATTCCACTCAGCTCGGCATTTCCAGACCCTGCCTTGTTTCCGCATCAAGCGTTGTCGCGCAGTTTAGCCAATGCCAGTCGTCAAATGCCCGATAACAGCATGCTTACTAATCTGCCACCGGGCAGTGAAACATTACGCAGGCAAATCGCTCAACGTTATCAAACTGGTGGGCTAGATGTATTGCCCGACGATATTGTGATCACATCTGGGGCAATGGAAGCACTTAACTTATGCCTGCAATCCTGTACCGAACCGGGTGACTTAGTCGCGATAGAGTACCCTGCGTTTTACGGTGTGTTACAGACCATTGAAAGGCTTAATCTTACCGCTGTTGAGATCCCGACCGATCCTGAAACCGGTATCGATTTAGATGTATTGGAGTCGGTGTTCGCTTCAATGGACATCAAAGCATGTTGGTTCATGACAGAATCGCAAAACCCTGTTGGCTATTCGATGAGTGATAACAACAAGCAGCGACTCGCCGAGTTAGTGAATGACCATAAGATCCCGATGATCGAAGACGATGTGTATCGAGAACTTCATGTCGGCAACCAAAGCTCATTGCCTGCTAAAGCCTATGACACCGGCGAGCAAATCATGCTGTGCGGTTCGTTTTCCAAATCATTGTCGCCCGGCTTTCGAATCGGTTGGGTAGTTGCAAGGAAACAAGCGTTAAAGATTCAGAGATTGCAGCACCTTTCGACGCTCTCAAGCAGTATTCCTATCCAACTTGGACTGTCTCATTACCTGACGTTTTATAGTTATGACAACCATCTTAAAAAACTTCGCAAGCTTTTGAATGAAAGGAAGAAGGCGCATATTGCATTGTTAGAATCTAGCTTACCTTCAAGTGCGATGGTGCATAAAAGCCAAGGTGGTTACTTCCTTTGGATAGAGTTGCCTCATTCTGTTTGTGTTGAGAAGCTTTATGAGCAAGCACTTGAACACAACATCTCTGTTGCGCCGGGAATTATATTCAGCAGCGACAAAAAGTTCTCTCATCATATTCGTCTCAATTGTTCGTACGCTTGTGACGACAAAATAGCAGAAGCCATTCGTACACTAGGTAGTTTGATTCAGACCATGGAATCACAAGCCTAAGTCGTTAGTCGATCCTCGACTATGTTTACTTGAAATCTAGCTTGTCACTCGCGGCGTCGGATAATTCAACCTGTTCTAGTTTGGTTTGTTCAAACTGTGCTGAAATACGCTCCAATTCTTAATATGAAATTCATCATTATGATGTTTGGAGCTTAAATGTTTGATGTAGTTGAATTGTCGCGTTTACAGTTTGCGCTAACCGCTATGTTTCACTTTCTCTTTGTCCCGTTAACTATTGGTATGTCTTGCTTATTGGCGATCATGGAGTCGATCTATGTGCTTACCGGTAAGCAAATCTATCAGGACATGACTCGCTTTTGGGGCAAACTTTTTGGTATTAACTTCGCATTAGGTGTCACGACCGGATTAACCATGGAGTTCCAGTTCGGCACCAACTGGTCTTATTATTCTCACTATGTCGGCGATATTTTCGGTGCTCCTCTTGCTATCGAAGCCCTTGTTGCATTCTTCCTAGAATCCACCTTTGTTGGACTGTTCTTTTTCGGTTGGGAAAGGCTGTCCAAACGCCAACACCTTATGGTGACTTGGCTGGTGGCGTTGGGCTCAAGCTTTTCTGCATTATGGATTCTGGTTGCTAACGGTTGGATGCAAAACCCGATTGGATCGGAGTTTAATTACCAAACCATGCGTATGGAAATGACTAGCTTTGCCGAAGTGGGGCTCAACCCAGTTGCTCAAGTTAAGTTCTTACACACAGTCGCTTCGGCTTATACCTGCGGTGCGATGTTTATCCTTGGCGTGAGTTCATACTACTTGCTTAAAGGTCGTGACGTTGCTTTTGCAAAACGTTCGTTTGCTGTCGCAGCTTCGTTCGGCATTGCTTCTATCATATCGGTGATCGTATTAGGTGATGAGTCGGGCTATGAACTGGGTGACGTCCAAAAAGTAAAACTCGCAGCGATTGAAGCTGAATGGCACACCGAACCGGCACCTGCGGCGTTTACCTTGTTTGGATTACCAAATCAAGAAGAAGGCAAAACCGACTTTGCTGTGAAAATTCCCTATGTGATGGGGATTATTGCAACGCGATCTTTGGACGAGCAAGTGACAGGGCTTCATGACTTGCGTGATCAACATTTAGTGCGTATTCGAAACGGTATTATTGCTTATGAATTGCTAGAGCGTTTGCGATCTGGCGATACCTCACATGCGACAGAGCAAGCTTTCGATCAAACCAAGCACGACCTTGGCTACGGCTTATTGCTCAAGCGATACACAGACACCGTGACTGATGCTACTGAACAACAAATCCAACAAGCAGCCGATGATTCAATTCCAACTGTGTGGCCTCTGTTCTGGTCATTCAGAATCATGGTGGGTTGTGGCTTCGTTATGTTGTTTGTTTTTGGCGCGGCTTTCTTACAAACCTACCGTAAAAACATTACTCAAAAGCCTTGGTTATTGAAGGCGGCACTTTGGTCAATTCCATTACCTTGGGTGGCAATCGAAGCTGGTTGGTTTGTTGCAGAGTATGGTCGTCAACCATGGGCGGTCGGTGAAATTCTCCCTGTTGCGGTCGCGGCTTCTTCGCAAACCGTTGGAAATTTACTTACGTCTCTCGCGCTAATTATTGGCCTCTATACGGTCTTCATCATTGTTGAAAGTTACTTGATGATTACCGTCGCTAAAAAAGGCCCAAGCAGTTTGAAAACGGGGCGTTATCACTATGAACAAACAACAACATCGCTTGAAGCCAAATTGGTACAACAAGTTCAACAATAAGGTGACTGACTCATGTTCGAATATGACACATTACGTTTAATTTGGTGGATTCTGATTGGTGTACTGCTGATTGGTTTTATGATCACCGATGGCTTCGATATGGGAGTTGGAGCGTTGTTACCGTTTATCGGTAAAACCAATTCTGAAAGACGAGTGATGATTAACTCCATTGCACCCCATTGGGACGGAAACCAGGTGTGGTTAATTATCGCAGGTGGCGCGTTGTTTGCGGCTTGGCCTCTGGTTTATGCGACATCGTTTTCAAGCCTTTATGTGGCGATGTATTTGGTGCTTAATTCATTGTGGTTGCGTCCTTTGGCGCTTGAGTATCGAGCAAAGATCGACAGCGATCAGTGGCGACAAGTATGTGACTTAGCAATCTCGTTCTCAGGCTTCTTCCCACCTATCTTGTTTGGGGTGGCGTTTGGCAATTTGATGCAAGGCTTACCTTTTACGCTCAATAGCTTCTTGATGGTTGAGTACCATGGTTCGTTTATCGATTTGATCAACCCATTCGCGCTTTTGTGTGGTCTAGTCGGGTTATTGATGGCGCTGTTACAAGGCGGTGCGTGGTTGATGATGAAAACCACAGACGCAGTGTACAAAAAGGCAAGAACAGTGACGCAGGCGAGTGCTGTATTTGTCGCTTTCCTTATGGTGATTGGCTGTATGGCGATAAACCATATTGACGGGTATCTGATAGTCAGTGCGATGGATCATAGCTCGGCTTCGAATCCTTTGAACAAAGAAGTCGTCACACAAGCAGGCGCTTGGTTAACCAACTTCGATACGTACCCTTGGATGTGGTTTGCACCGATCGGCAGCGTGACCATTCCATTGCTGGCTTTGATTGGCGCAAGGTTGAAATGGGATGCGATTGCTTTTATTAGTTCAAGCCTGACTAACGCTTGCATCATCTTAACGGCGGTTTTCTCGATGTTCCCGTTCATTATCCCGTCGAGTGTTAATCCAAGTCATAGCTTAACCCTTTGGGACTCGACATCAAGCGAACTGACCTTGAACATCATGACAGGCGTAGCATTTGTGATGTTGCCAATCATCCTTTGTTACACCGCTTTTAGTTATCGCACCATGTTTGGACGACTCGATAACGAGTATGTCGAACGCAACGGCAATTCACTGTATTAAGGAGTTTCTCATGTGGTATTTTGTTTGGATATTAGGCTTATTCCTAGCCTCTGCATTTGCAGTTTTGAATGTCATCAGCCTAGAGAAAAGTGACTCAGAAACTGAGTTCTGATTGACGTTTGATTCATAAAAAGACCAGAAGCATGATGCTCTGGTCTTTTTTATGAGCCTTCCTAAAGCGTAAGGTTTGGTTCTTCCTTCGTGGTACAAGATGGTAAGACTTAAATCGAGTGAGCTGCATTCTTTTAAGTACACATATATCTCAACTCTATATAAGATTTAAGCAAAACAATTCCATCTAACCTATTGTTAAATATTTACTATTTGATAGTGTGTCTAGGTGCACATTAAGGATGTGTTTCATATTTAGCGATGAAAATAGTAGGAGTTGCGATGAGTATTATAGTGAGACGGTCTGAACCGTCAGATGCAAAGGGAATCAAAGAAGTTTACGAATGCACAAACGCTTATACCGGTACGCTGCAACTCCCAAATCCATCTCTGGAAAGCTGGCAGAAACGAATCTCAAATATGCCCGACAACGTGTACTCGTATGTCGCGATGATCGACGATGAGATTGTTGGTAATTTGGGAATGGAAGTGTGTGTAAACCCGAGAAGGCGTCATGTTGCTTCATTCGGTATGGGTGTTAAAGACGATGTATTAGGCAAAGGTGTCGGTAGTCAACTGCTCGCGACCGCGATCGACTTGTGTGATAACTGGATTAACATCAAACGACTGGAGCTAACGGTGTACACCGATAACGAAAGAGCGATCAGTCTCTACAAGAAATTCGGTTTTGTTATTGAAGGAGAGTCGGCTGGGTTCGCTTTCAGAAATGGCGAATATGTGGCGGCTTATCACATGGCACGACTGGTATAGTGTTCTGTTTCTAATACAAGGCTCCAATTACCACAGCTAGGGTTTTCTAATAGATAATAAAACGCCACGTTAAAATAACGTGGCGTTTTCGATTTCAGTCAACTGCGGCTTTAAAGTGCTTCAGTTGTAGCCTTACTTAAGCCGTTAGAGACTCAAGGTTCGCAGGGCGGTAATGTACTGATTTTAGTACTTTACCTTGGCGAACTGTCTTGCCTTCCGATACGAAATCTTCCGCACACTTAGCGATGATGTATTCACCTTTTTGAACAGCCATCAGTTTGATGTTCTGCTCAGCATAGAAAGCTTCTGTTTCTGCGTATTCTGTTTCGTTACGGCACACTTTGCTCATGTTGCTTGAGTGTACTTCGTTCCAACAAGGCAGAAAGTCAATTGAACGGTTTTTAGAAACATTCAACAGTAGGTCGATCAGGTAGCTGATTGCTAGGTTGTCTTCTACCTTAGCTTGGCCAAGGTGAACTAAACGTCCCATCAAAACATAAACGCTGTCTACAATAGCGTCCGCTTGTTCGATTTTAGAGTCAGCTTCTGCAAGTTCTGTTAGTTCTTCGATCGCTAGAGATGTGTGTAGCGTATCGCCTTTTTCGTCCATTGTTTCAGGAGCAGCAACAGGCAGATCAAAAGTACTGCGGAACTCTTCAATGTCGCGGTAAAGGTGATCGTAGATTTCTTGGCTTAGTTGAGAAAGGTTCATTTTCCTATCCATTCTGTTTCGTTAATGGGGTATTTTACCAAAGCTGGGAATAGGGTGCTAACGCAAAGTCGACTTTTATTCATTGGTTTAATGAGGTATCTTGCATAAAAACTAATTGATTAATATATAATTTACAGTAGGCCACACGTAATATTGCCAATCAGTTCTCCGTCGTAGGATCACAGTTATGCACCAAGCTAATGAAAGTGAAGTTGTTATACGTCGTTTGTATCAAATCACCAATGATTATCGAAAAGGGTTCGATATTCAGATCGCTCAGCTGCTTATCATGGGGCTTGAACGCTTCAACCTTGATATTGGTATCTTATCTAAAGTCGAGGGTAATACTTACTTAGTTGAACACTCTGTCACACCTGAAGGGGTTGAGCTCAATAGTGGCGATATCTTCGACTATAGTTCGACCTATTGTGAGATTACGTGCAAATCTGTTGGCCCTATTTGTATTGAGCATTGCGGCAAACATGACAAGTATGCGACACATCCTGCCTACCAATCTTTTGGGCTAGAGTCTTACATTGGTATCCCGATTTTCGTCAATGATGAGCTTTATGGCACCTTAAACTTTTCAAGCCCAGCTCCCTATCATCGCGAGTTTAAAGAGTTCGATATCGACGTTATGCGGTTAATGGCGTCATGGATTGAAGTGGAACTGGTGAGAAGACAGCAAGAACGTAAACTGACAGAGTTAAATGAAAAACTTGAATATCAAGCTTTGTACGATCCTCTTACACACTTGCCGAATCGACGTTGCTTGTTCAAAACGTTGAATGCAGAAGTGGAGCAGTTAAAAGGCTCTCTAGGTAAAGGGACACTAGCCGTCGTAGACATCGATTTCTTTAAGGTCGTTAATGACACTTACGGTCACCAAATGGGTGACGTTGTTTTAAAGAAAGTGGCAAACGTTCTGCGCAATAATATTCAAGATGGAGAGTTTGTGGCGCGTTTTGGTGGTGAAGAGTTCATTCTTTGGTATCCAAATAGTACACCAAGTTGTGTTGAAGATAAGTTCATGACTCTTTTACAAGAAATGAAGAAAATCACACTAGATAGTAAGCCTATCACCATATCAATCGGTGCGTGTCATTTTGAGTTGAGTACTGGAGATAGCAAAGGGGAGAGAATGTCGGCATTAGACTCGCTAATCAAAGTTGCCGATGAATGCCTGTACATTGCTAAACAAAATGGACGAGATCAGTTTATATCTCGCCCATATCATCAAGAACACTCAGACTGGTAAGTTGAAGCTGTCAGCTCTTAAAGCTCAAAGGTTAGTTCTTAACTGAATAGATAAGGGAACAACTTACGACGCTCTTCGGGTGTTAAAGATTCAACTCTCGCGATGTTGGTATCAGGAATCGCTTCAGGGTTGGGGTAGCGCTTCAACACTTTTTCCATACTCGCTTCACGAATCAAATGGTAAACCGGATACGGAGAGCGGTTAGTAAGATTTTCATCGTCTTCTGGATCCGCACCACCAAAGCAATAGTCTGGGTGGAAGGTTGCCACTTGATAAACGCCTTCCCAATCTTCTTGCTTGATCAAGGCTTCAATCCAATCAATGAACATGTTGTAGTCGAAGAAATCTTGCAGCATGTTAGGCACAACCACCAAAGTCGTCTCTAATTCTGGGACTGGCGTGTTATCTAACTCTACGAAATGCGTCATGATGTCTCCCAACAACGCTTCTTCCGTATTTGCTTCACTCACAAAGATCTTAATCTGTTTATTGCGTTGCGGCTTGGCTGCGAATGGACACAGGTTTAGGCCAATAACGACATCGTCTAACCACTGTTTTACTTGGTCATGGATGGTTTGAAGATCTGAGCTTTGAGTGTTCGACATAACAGGTTCCGAAATGAAATTTTGCGTAGGATATCAGAACGGACGTTAATCAAAAGCAATAATTGAGTTACAACCTCGGTCGTACTTATGCTTGTGCGAGTTTAGAGGCTGACACTTGAAGTTGTTTTAACTGGTAGACCCATGCAAATATCGCGACATAAAAGATAGACCCACCGGCGATAACACCATTCCAACCGAACAACTGCCAGCAATACAAGAGCAAGAATCCACCCAAGCTTCCGCCGATATAATAGTGCACAAGGTATAGCGCGGTTGCTGTGGCCTTAGCGCTCGGCGCTTTTTGACTTACCCAAGAATAGGCTAGGGTATGGGCGAAAAAAGCTCCGCCACTGATCAATAACAACCCAGCTAACATGAATGGGACTTTGTCGACGGCAGAAACCAACATTCCGATTAAGCTAATACACACGCCCATCAATATACCGTTTAACGGGTCAAAGCGAAGTGTCCATTTGTTGGAGAGCTTAGAGCTTACCGTACCGGCCAAGTAACATAGGAATATCAGTGAAGCTAAGCCCACAGGCACTGAGTGAGGTTCGGATACCAACCTAAAGCCCATTACTGAATACAGGTTAACGAATAGCGCGAAGTTAGCGCCACCAATCAACATCGCGAGCCACAAGGTACGGTTTCTTAAGTGCATCACAACCGAGCGGTTATGATGAAAGAACAACCCTTTTTGAGGTTTGAAGTTTTGTTGGTCAGGCAGACTATACGCAATATAGAGAGCGCCGATTAAGGAGCCGACCACGAAAAACAAAACCGTTGCGTGCCAGTCAAAATAATCCGTAATCAAGCCACCCAATACACGTCCGAAAATTCCACCCAATGAGTTGGCTGCAATATAACCACCGATCGCGACTGCAAATGCTTTGGGTGATAACTCTTCGACCATATAGGCAACCGCCACGCCTGCAAAAGCAGCGACTGCGATTCCCATAAATGCTCTGGCAATAACAAGTTGTAGCAGGGTAGTCGTGAACACCATGCTCAATCCAATCAAAGGAATAGCGAACAGACTGAACAGAATGATGGGTTTTCGACCAAAGGTTTCAGAAGCGATTGCCCAAGGCACCAAGCTGATGGAAAGCCCAAGTGTTGTCGCGGCAAACAGCCAGTTGATCTGAGTTTCAGATACTTGGAAGTGCTCCGCCATGTGCGGCAAGATAGGCTGAAAGAGGTAAAGGTTACAGAAAATGATAAATGAACCAATCGCCAATGATTGGGTGATGCGTTTGTATTGAGGACTGCCTTTATCAAACATTTACGTTGTGCCTGCGCGAGTAAGTAAGCTATTTGTGAACAAGTTATCAGTACAAGTGTGATTAAAGAAATATATTAAAAATATCACCTCTATATATTAAATATATCGCCATGCTTGAATCAAAACCTCTTCGACATTTTCTGGCCGTTGCTCAGTTTGGTAATTTTACCCAGGCTGCAAAAGCGCTGCATATCGCACAGCCTGCATTGAGTATCTCCATTAAAAAACTAGAACAGACGCTTGAGTTGATTCTATTTCGTCGAGGAGATAAATCCGTCACCTTAACGGAAGAGGGAAAGGTACTGTTTGAGCATGCAAAGCGAATCGCCCAGCAGTTTGATGATGCTCAACTCGCAATGAATGAGCTAAAGGGACTAGAAAAAGGCGAGGTTCGATTAGGCGCTCCAAGTATGATGGGGAGCTACTTTTTCCCACAGGTGGTGATGGCCTTTAAAAGCCAATACCCAAACCTAAAACTGACGCTTATAGATGCTGGTACCGCTTCGATTCGTGAAATGCTGTTAAACGGCGAGCTGGATATCGGGGTTATCAATCATGAAAATGTCCCAGATGATCTCGAAACCGATCACTTGTTGAGTTCTGAGATGCTAGCTGTTGTTGGTAAAGAACACCCATTAGCGTCACAACCATTCATTACCTTTGAAGAGTTTTTCGCTCAAGAACTGATTATGTTCAAGTCGGGTTATTTCCACCGTGATTTCATTGATGCGACCTGTAAAAAATACAATCTCGATATGACCATCGCCTTCGAAACCAACTTATTGCCAATGATTCTTTCTATAGTAAAACGAGAATTTGCCATTACTGCGCTGCTGAGTTTGGTCACAGAATACGAAGAAGACGTCGTGGGGGTGCCATTTAAAGATCCTGTAAAACTCAATCTATCTTTGGCTTGGAGAAAGGAAGGGTACTTGTCGAAGGCGGACCGAACCTTTATTGATTTCGTTAAGCGCTACGTGTGATTGTCTTGTTGTGTTATCTATCAATACAAATTTACGTAAAATATCTACTACATTTCAATGTGTTATTTTGTGATTTTTATGGCATTTAAATGACGTTCTTTTACTGATTAATTGCTCAGTATCACACTATTTAAATATAAAACTGTGAGGTGCGTTGTATTATTATTTGGTGAACGTGTGATTGTTAACTTACATTAGGTATTAAATATGTCGCCTCCCACGTTAAAAAAACTGAAGCCATTAAGTATGAAGTGTAAATGTAAAGAACAAAGAATTGTTAGAGTTCGTCGTAATATTTTTGACAGAATCCTTGGTATTAAAGAAAAATACAAATGTGCTAATTGTAATGCAGCTTTTAAAATCAAAGGCTAGGGCTAGGTGCATCGACTTTTTTATCGAAAGACTTTTTATATGAGAAGCTTGTCTGACAAGGATTTAGTAAATAGAGAAACTGCAAGAATGCGACCTGTTTATTTTCGATATACAAGTTGTCATGAATATAGAACAACAAAGCCCGAGTATCCTAGATTGGACATTCGGGCTTTATTATATAGAAGTATTACTGGCTTAGAGCACTTAGGTACTCTTTGAGTTATACATCTTATCGAAGTTCTTCTGATTCCAGCCGACCATCACCTGGTCGCCGATTTTAAGTAAGGGGATAGAGCGAGCTCCCATCGCTTGCAACTCTTTACGACCACGCTGCATCTTTGCATTCGTTAGGCGGTAAACAATTTTCTTTGAATCCAAATAGCGCTGTGCATCTTTACAGTGCGGGCATTTGTCTGCGACGTACAATACAACACGTTTCATTTTTATAATCTCTTTTTGAGTCTAGCTCTTGGTGAATCTCGCTAAAGTGTAACGAATCCTAGGTGATTAGAAAAGTGTGATCAGTTACACTATGCGGCTCAATTTTCAAGACCACAACGTATTGTCGTGGTGTAACTTGTACGGTCTTTCAGCATGCATCCTTCTTTACGCTATATCCAAGGCTACCCGAAGCACATTCTCGACCCGGTAACTCAACTAGTTGAATCGGGAAAGTTGGTGCCGTGGTTCGAAGCTCGCTACCCAAAGAATCATGAAATAAAAAGCGAGAAAGCCCTGTTTGACTATGCGATTGAGATTAAAAATCGTTATATGAAAAAAACACCACCGATCAGTAAAGTGATTTATGACGGCAAGATACACCTAATTAATAATGCATTAGGTCTGCACTCTTACGTCGCGAAGAATCACGGTGGAAAGATCAAATCGAAGAATGAGATTCGTATCGCCAGTGTTTTTAAAAATGCGCCAGAACCTTTGCTGAGAATGTTGGTGGTACACGAACTGGCGCATATCAAAGAGAAAGAGCACGACAAAGCCTTTTACCAACTATGCTGTCACATGGAACCGGAATATCATCAACTTGAGTTGGATGCCCGTTTATTCATGATGTATTTAGATTTAAAGAAGTAGCCCAATGAGCCAATCACAAAATAGAACGACGCTAAGCCTGTCGAAAAACAGTACTTCATCAGCAAAAACAAAAGATAACCAAGCTAAAGAAGGCAGCGACAAGCGTATTTCTACCAAGAAAATATCTGATAAAAGTCGCAAGAATAGTGCACCTAAAGGCGCGGGCAATAACAAAGCAAAGCGACCTTTTGCAAAAGACAGCAAAGGCAAACCGGGTGCAAATAAAGGATCATCTAATAAGGGTTCTTTCAATAAAACGGCTTTTAACAAGAACGCAGCTCAGAAAAGACGCTCGGCTGAAAAACCTCAAGGTGGATTACACCCAAGAAACCAGCACACTGGTCGTTATGACTTCGAGTTGTTGGTTGCAGCCTTGCCCGAGCTAAAAGAGCATCTGATCAAGAACCCAGTGGGTGAAGACACCATTAATTTCTCTGATCCATTAGCCGTTAAGCGACTTAACAAAGCTTTGTTGGCGCATCACTATGGCGTTAAACATTGGGATATTCCTGCTGGTTACTTGTGTCCGCCAATTCCTGGCCGTGCAGACTACATTCACAGAGTAGCCGACATCCTTAATAGCGATGGTCAAGGCGAACCCTATAATCATGCTTCTGTGAAAGCATTAGATATTGGTGTTGGTGCAAACTGTATCTATCCAATTATTGGTGTGACAGAGTATAAGTGGCGCTGCACGGGAACTGATGTTGATTCAATCTCCATCAAAACAGCGAACTTCATTGCGGAAAGTAACCCTAATCTAAAAGGTAAGATCCGAGCTCGTCTGCAAGCCGACTCTGAATCTATCTTTAAGGGTGTGATTAAGGATAATGAACGTTACGATGTCACTATTTGTAACCCGCCATTCCACAGCTCTCTTGAAGAGGCGGAAAAGGGCTCACAACGTAAACTGGATAATCTAGCGGCAAACCGTGCTAAGAAAGCCGGTCAGTCGTTCAAGCCAGAAACGAATAAGAAGCCAGTTAAGTTAGATAAATCCACTAAGCACGATAAACCAACCCTAAACTTTGGTGGTCAAAAAGCCGAGCTTTGGTGCCCTGGTGGTGAAGCCGCTTTCATTATGAAGATGGCAAGAGAGAGTCAATTTTTTGCTACTCAAGTCTTGTGGTTTACGACATTGATTTCTAAGAAAGACAACGTCGATATAGTTCGTTCAGAGTTGGGTAAGCTGCGAGCTAAACAAGTGAAAGTCGTCGAGATGTCACAAGGCCAGAAGGTGAGTCGCTTTATCGCATGGACCTTTATGGATGACGAGCAAAGACAAGAGTGGGTTGCGCTTAAATAGCGGCTGTACTTAGTTAAGATATTAAGCAGAAATACGTACGGGCTTGTTGTTAACGCAACAAGCCCGTTTTTTGTGTTTTTCATATGCGCTAAGCAGAAAGTAACTCATCTAACTTACTCTGATATTTCTTCTCTAGAGCACTGTTACCTGCTTTGTTTTCGAGATCGACCAAGATTTTAAGCGATGGAATTTGGTAGCCATAACGCTGGTGGAATTTGAATAAACGAAGCCTAGCGTCGTTGTAATCGGCGTCACTCACTTCAATTTTTGATAGCTGTAGTATCGATTTTACGCGATTTGGATCGTGGTCAATCGCTCGTGTGAAGTAGTATTTTGCTTGGTCGGTATTACCAGCCTTAAACGCGCAGAATGCCGCATTCTCATAACTTGCAGAGACAAGGTAGTAGTAGGGTTGGTCAATAGCGCGATTGAAATATTTATCAGCTTGCTCGTATTCGCCTTGTTTACACAAGAACGTACCGTAGTTATTCAATACATTGCCGTTTCTTGAATCTAGACTGAGTGCTTTGCGGTAAGTGGTTCTTGCTTCATCTACTTCGCCAACTTGCTCGTAATAATGTGCCATCGAAAGTTGGGCGCGGTAATAGCTAGGAGCGTGTTTGATAGCGAGCTCTAGGTTTTCACGTGCCTTGACCATATTACCTTGTCCCATGTAGCCCAAACCCAATTCAATACGTGATTGAGACATCGCAATTGGATCACTTGCCATTTTTGGTGGACCTTCGGTTACAGAAACACAACCTACCAAAGAAAGAGAGGCGAATAGCGTTAGATGAGATATCAGGGTGGATTTTGGTAATAGCGACTTGTTAGGCATGTGCAGCTCCTTTTGAACACAAACCTATGATATGAAATCGAATACATTTAAGTGTTATGTCGATTATGGAATGCGACCCAAACACCATAAAAGAGCCGTGTCCCATTTGGTGTTTTATCAACAACCTATGGAAGACGGCTTAATGTGTTTGTGAATCGGAAGAAAGAACTTAGTCGTCCTTGGTGAAGTTGTCTTCGCTGAAGTGATCCAGATCGTAAGGCGTTTGTTGGTAAACGCAGTAGTTAAGCCAGTTTGAAAACAATAAGTGTCCATGACTACGCCAACTTGCTACAGGCTTGTTGTCTGGATTGTTGTTCGGGTAGTAGTTGATTGGTATCACAGGCTCCATGCCTTCACCCAAATCACGAATGTATTCGTTGTGAAGTGTATGCGCATCGTATTCAGGGTGACCGGTTACAAACACGTTTCGCTTATCTTTGGTTGCCGCAAGGTATACGCCCGCCACATCAGAAGTCGCAAGAACATCAAGGTCGGTATGCTCGGCCAAGTATTCCTGAGAGAAATCAGCATAGCGAGAGTGCGGTGCCAAAAAGGTATCGTCGAAGCCACGTAAAATTGGGTGGTACGGGTTATGTATCTCGTGGTTGTAAACCCCAGAAAGCTTATCTTTACGAGTTCGTTTTGGTAAATCATACAAGAGCTTTAAGCCAGCTTGAGCAGCCCAACACACATACAAGGTTGAGGTCACATGCTTGTTTGCCCATTCCATGATGGTTTTTAGATGATCCCAGTAGATAACGTCTTCAAATTGAACCAAGCCAAGTGGCGCACCAGTGATGATCAATCCATCAAAGTTTCTCCCTTTGACCATTTCAAATTGACGGTAGAAGTTATCAAGGTGTTCTGTCGGCGTGTTTTTACTTGGTCGGTCATCAATACGCAACAGCTCTACATCGACTTGCAATGGGCTGTTGGATAGTAGGCGCAAGAATTGAGTTTCAGTTTCAATCTTCTTTGGCATTAGGTTGAGGATCAAGACTCGAAGTGGACGAATTTCCTGTGTCGATGCTCTTGATAACGGCATAATAAAGATGTTTTCTTCACGAAGAACATCAGATGCTGGCAATTGGTCTGGAATGCGAATAGGCAAAGCTTTCTCCCTAAGCTAGATATGTAGACGTCTATACATCTAAATCTATAGTAGTTTGATACGCTTGTCGATATACAAAATGGATAGTTGTAAATTATTTGTGTTTGCTTTCAGAAGTCATTCTCCGACGTCGAGGGGAGTCTCATTGTATTCAGTGATTATCTGAGTCGAGTATAAGGACTCGGTTTTCGGATGTTGAGCAACGGCAGTTATCAGAGAAACTCGTCACTATTTAAGATAAACTCATGTTTTAAAATTAGCCTGTAAAGTGACAGATGAAGTTAATACTCATTCGAGGGTTGCCCGGTTCCGGCAAGTCAACAAAAGCAAAAACCTACGATGCATTGCATGTCGAAGCGGATATGTATTACGTGAATGAGCAAGGCGACTATAATTTTGACCCAAGGCAGTTGCAGCAAGCGCATGAGTGGTGTCAGAACACTGCAGAAGACGGCTTGAAGCAAGGGTTAGACGTTGTGGTGTCGAATACTTTTATTAAGCAGTGGGAAATGAAAGCCTACCGCCAACTCGCACTCAAATATAAAGCGGATTTAGTTATAGAAGTGTGCCGAGAGCAATATGGCAGCATTCACGACATTGAACCGTCGGTGAATAAGCGCATGGCAAAAGATTGGCAAGAATAGCCTCGTGCTTATCCAGCTTGGGTGAGTGGCAAATAGAATTAATAGAACAACTCCAAGGTAACGATTGAAATGGCAAAGCGCTCTGTTGTGGTCGACATGACATCTTACGGCATCTATACAACGTGGGATTCCAAATCTAAAGATCTTCCAAAAATCCAAGAGTTCACCACTACCGTTGATGCTGAAATCGACGTGGAATTTGGCTATATCTTGAATATCAAAAAAGCCAAAGGTGAAAAAATCCGTTACTGCATCTATCACCCGAACATCACCACCGACACGGGTGAAGTGCTCGAACCGTTCGATGGTGAAGAGCATGTCGGCAACAATGACTGGGATTTTTACTTAGGCGATACTATCTGGGCGCCTGTCTCCAACAAACTCGGTAAATGGCGCATGACCGTCGAGCTAAAAGGCAACATCATTGCTGATAAGACATTCGACCTTGTTGCGAAAGACGAAGGGCAGTTTTGGAAGCGTAGGGGGTTTTAGATTGGAACTTCTGTCTAAATTAAGACAACAAAAAAGCCGAGTCACACGTTACATGTGAACTCGGCTTTTTGACGTTAACTAGATGGCATTTTCTATTTCGTCAACGAGTAAGATTGTCTAGTTAACAAATAAGACAGGCTAGTTAACCAGTAAGACTATTGAGTCACGTAAGCCACAACAAACTCAGTGATTGCGACCATGTCTTTCACTGCAATGTGCTCTTCAGTGGTGTGAACTTTCGCCATACCTGTAGAAAGGTTAACCGTTGTTAGGCCTTTCGCGTTGAAGTTGTTTGCATCGCTACCGCCGCCAGTGCGTTTAGTGTTCGCTGTTACGCCAAGCTTCTCGAATGCGGATTTGATAGAAAGAATGTGCGGGTGATCGTCTGCGATAACGAATGCATCGTAAGCACGAGTCGATTCGATTTCTACTTCAGCACCGAACTGTTTTGCACTCTCTTGGAATGTAGAGATCATGTGCTCAACTTGAGCTGTTAGCTTTTCTCCGTTTAGAGAGCGAGCTTCAGCCACGACTTTAAGTTCTGGCATAACGATGTTAGTCGCTTGACCGCCTTCAACAATACCCACGTTTGCTGTTGTTTCTTCATCGATACGAAGCAGATTCATCTTAGTGATCGCGTCTGCTGCAACTTGAATGGCACTGATGCCTTCTTCTGGCGCTAAACCCGCGTGAGCAGGGCGCCCTTTGATCTTCGCAACGATTTTCTGTTGGCCAGGTGCTGCATTGACGATAGTGCCAATTGGGCCGCCTGTATCTAGTACGATAGCGTGCTCAGACTGAATGTAAGACATATCGAAGTTCAAAGAGCCGAACAGACCGCCTTCTTCGAATACAGTAAACGCAATCTCGATAGTTTTGTGCTCTTGGCCTTCAGCTTTGATGCAACGAACCGCTTCCATGATAGCTGCGATACCAGACTTGTCGTCGCCACCTAGAATTGTGTTGCCTTTTGAACGGATGATACCGTCTTCGATGATTGGCTCAATGCCGATACCTGGCGTTACTGTGTCCATGTGGCAGCTGAATACTGTGCTACCTGGAAGAGTGCCATCTAGACGAGCGTAGATGTTGAAACCGTTAGACACTTCTTCAGGAACCGCCAGTTTGTGAACTTCAAAACCCAGTTCACCGAGTTGCTCAGCCAAAGCTTCAGCAATCGCTTTTTCGTTACGAGATTCACTATCAATTTTCACTAGATCGCAGAAATGTTCTACGAGACGTTGTTCATTAATTTGGGTCATTGTTAATTCTCATTTTGCTCCGTTGTTTCTAAAGAAGTCACGGAGGCTGGAACAGGAAAATAACTATAACGCCTTTTTACAGAATCATTGCCTGAGTTAAATCAAGAAAATTATCTGATTATTCTAATTTATGAGAAAAATACTACGCGGGTCGACCCATGTGCAGGATTTAAATCTCCATATGTGTCGGGTACAATGTGAAACCGCTTAAGGTAACCGTCGATTAAATTGGTATGCAATCAGTAATGGCACTTATAAATGAATAACAACAGAGTGTTAGGCTCATTTTTTCTCGTCGTACTGATCAGTGTTGTACTAGGATTGTATTTACTCTATCCAACTTATGACGACGATTTACAGACTATTCGACCAGAAACCCCAGGCGCGTACAGTCCCGAAAAAGAGTTATCAGCGACTCAATATGGCGCTGAACTCATTGAAATCCTTAATGTGTCTCGCGGTGATCCAAAGCTTGCCTCCCAAAAGCTTGAAACCTTAAAAGCAACGAGCCCTACGCAACATAAAGCCATCTATCGTGGTTATGAACTAATGATTTTATCGAATCTCGCACAGCATGATCTCGATAAACAGGCTGTGTCTGAATACACACGACAGATCAAGGCATTAGCACAGCGTGAAGATATGGGGTGGTTAAAGGCGCAATCTTTAGTTGAACTAGCGATTGAGCAGATGAGTCAAGGTGAATTAGTAGAGGCTGAATCTCAAGTTAAAGCAGCAATAAGTATCGCTGAATCAATCCAGTATGAAGAACTGTTGATAAAAGCCTACAACACTGTGGGGTCGATCAAAAACATCCAAAATGATTTTTCCGAAGCTCAATATTTTTTTCATAAGGGCTTAAATCTTGGCAAGAAATACCCACGGCATATCTATAACAGTAAGTTGATGTCGAATATGGCATTGCTTTATATCTATCTGGAAGATTGGCCGAAAGCACTCAAACTTATCGAACAGGCCAAAAAACTCTATATCAAAAGTGGATTACGCGATGGTTCAACCATCGGTGTGTTATATGTTAATGAATCATTTGCTTATCTACGCAGTGGCGACTTAGTAAAAGGTCGAGAGGCTTATAAAAGTGCCACCAAATTTAATGATGATAGCGTAAGTGAAAGGTACAAAATCCTTCTTCTAAAAGCTCAGAGTGAAGTACTGCTAGCAGAAAAGAACTTTGAGTTAGCAAGGAAAGTAACAAACCAATGTATTGGTTACCCGGGTGTTGCAAAGTACACACTCCAACTGGGTCAGTGTTACTTAAACAGAGCTTTAGCAAATATCGGTTTGAACCAAGATAATTTTGTTTTCTTTGATCTAAAACGTTCGTCTACGATGTTTGATATTGTTGGCAGCCGTAGTTGGAAGGTGCTTGGTTTCAAAGCGCTTGCAGAATACTATGAATCTAAAGGCAACAGTGAAATTGGACTTCGGTATTTCAAGCTTTATTACAAGGGCAACAAAGCGCTGTTATTTGAAAAGCGTCAGAGTGATATCTTTTTATTAGAACAAGACTTTGCTACGGCTTCATTAGCGAAAGAGAATGAACTGCTTAATGCAGAAAAAGAGCTCGCAGAGGTGACGCTAGATAAACAGAGCTTAAAAGACCGCATTGTTGTCGTACTCGGTGTTATGGTCATCATAAGCTTTGCTGTACTTCTGGTAAGGTTATGCACTATGCACAAGACCAACAAAGAGTTGGTTAAGCAATCGACGAGATGTGAGTTGACAGGTTTATTCAATAGACGCTACCTGGAACAATTGTTAACTCAGCCAATGCCATACCGTTTGTCGCCGTTCGGGTATACGCTTGCTATTTTGGACTTAGACCAATTTAAACGAGTCAATGATACATACGGACATGATATTGGGGATCAAGTTTTGGTAGAGGTTGCTCAGCGTATAGAGCGAGCGCTATCAACA
Source organism: Vibrio sp. 10N.247.310.24 (assembly GCF_041467175.1). Classification (NCBI taxonomy): domain Bacteria; kingdom Pseudomonadati; phylum Pseudomonadota; class Gammaproteobacteria; order Vibrionales; family Vibrionaceae; genus Vibrio; species Vibrio sp. 10N.247.310.24. Next base: position 4,422 of record NZ_JBFSUD010000037.1, on the reverse strand, counting down.
AACGATGTGTTGGCTCGATGGGGTGGGGAAGAATTCGTTTTACTGCTTGCTGGCACTCAAGACCCAAACAAACAGTTGGAAATGATAAGGCAAACAATCGCTGATCAAACGATAGAAACGTATTCCGGTCCGTTAGCGTTAACTACATCAATTGGTGCGACCATTCATTTAACGTATCAAGAATTAAATAGCAGTACCTACAAACAGCATTTGAAATCAGCAGATGACGCTTTATACCAAGCAAAACAATCAGGGCGTAACCAAGTGGTCATTGCTTAGTTAAAAATACAGCTTAAATGAACCTGTAATTTAAATACTTGGCGGCCTCATCTGAATCATACCCCTTAGGCAGAAGCGTTTAAATTTAATCGAGTAAAAGAACCTAAAGCAACCATTTAACTAAGCAACTAAGCGAGTAAGGGTGTTGTCAACTCCTATTCGCTTAGTTTTTATATTATCTATTAAGAGTATTACTTAGCGATACTTTCTAACATTTCAACTAGCTCACTCTCTGTTGCTGGTTCTCGAGCGAGTTCAATGACTGCTGAAGCGCCACCTTTTAGCATATAAGCTTGAGTGCCACAGTGGTCATAATGGAACCACTTACCATCGACACACACGTCGGTATAACATCTTGGGTCTTGTTTGAGTTCCATAGTAATTTCCTTATTAACATTTGCCTAACGTTTTTTATGCTAATTGGTCACAACTTGGTGCGATTTGATCTAAATCAATTTAATATGTAATTGATGATTTGATTATTAAATAGGAGATGTATGTCTTGAACTGTCGAAGCCGATAAAGAGACCGCCTCTGACGATTAAAGCGTTCAAAGGTCATGATTCCAATTCGCAGCTCTGTTTCTTTTGCTTGCCACGTGACGCTTTTCTACATACGCTAACCACTCTCTTAATCCCTATACAAATGTGATTGTGTTGGAAAATGACTAATATCTTTATCGTTGTAATTGTTCTGGTTGTGTTTTTTTACTTTATTCAAAACTATCTAGTAAAAAATGATGACACCAAAGATCATGCTTATCAAAAGAAAGGCTCGTTAATGTCGGCGCAACAAGCGACCTTCTATAACGCACTCAAATCCGCAGTGGGTAACCATGGGGAAGTATTTGCTAAAGTGAGCATGTCTAACATTGTTGTCCCCGCTAAGGCGAACAATAAAAAGAACTGGTTTATTGCGAACAACAAAATCTCACGCAGTTATTTTGACTTTGTAGTGTGCGACCCGCGAACGTTAGAGCCACGTGTAATCATCGAATTGGATAATGGAAAAGAGCTGAATAAAGGAAAGGTTGATCGCGAGAAGCTATTGATGCACGTTTGTAAATCGGCTGGCCTTCCACTTATTGGCGCTTCAATAAAGCACAGTTATCAAGTGAGCCGTTTGAAGAGGTTACTGGCAGCACACATCGATTTGATTGAGCCATCTAAAGAAGTTCGATTCTGTAAGAAATGTAGCAGCCCTATGATCATCAAACTCGCAAGCCATGGCGATTATAAAGGCCGACGTTTCTTTACTTGTAGCCGTCAACCTAACTGTACTTATACCGAGAACTACAACGTCGTGTTCGACATGGACGAAGATTCTAACTAATACCTTGCGCCGAAGTGCTCAGTAAAGGGATAAAAGACACGAAGCATGCTGGTGTAGGTAATCATCGAAGTTGAACTTAAATGTGATCTAGTTCAAGCCATTGATCTGCTTTGTGTTTAAAATTTATTCTGATTGTTGTTTTTAAAAGCAAACGAACAGTTTTGTGCAAATTTATCCTTGCACGGATCCAAATCACTCGCTATTATCCATCTCGTTCTGAAGCGTTAGCCACTTAATAAAGCGGTTAGATAAGTTTCACAGCATTGCCCGCTTAGCTCAGTTGGTTAGAGTACTTGCATGACATGCAAGGTGTCACTGGTTCGAGTCCAGTAGCGGGCACCAAATTATACGAAAGAGCCCACCTAGTGTGGGCTTTTTTGTGCCTGTAATTCCTTGTTTTATCAGTCTCTTAGCTATTTCATAGTCCTAAGAGAACCGATGATGTGTTGTAAAATCCACCGTTTAAAGTAACACTGTTAGTAACACTACAGGAAATACGGATTGGTGATGTTACTATGGCTAGGAAAACAACCCCATTAACAGCGACTCAGATCTTACAAGCAAAACCAAAAGAAAAGGAATATAGCCTGCTCGATGGTGATGGTCTTGCATTGAGAATAAAGCCCAATGGTTCCAAATTATGGCTCTTTAACTACTACCGTCCAATTACTCGTAAGCGAGCAAACCTCAGTATTGGTAAATACCCATCTGTATCGCTTGCTAAAGCTCGAACCAAAGCTATTGAAGCGAGAGAACTACTTGCTGATGGTATTGACCCTAAAGAGCACCGTGACACTACTCTTAGAGAAAAACAGTTAGAATTGGCGAATACGTTACAGTCGGTATTTGATGATTGGATTGAAGTGAAGAGAACAAGCGTCAAAGAGCAAACGGCTAAAAAGTTAAAACAACGAATAGAAAAGTACCTCTTGCCGGATCTAGGTCAGTGTCCACTTAGCGATATTACAGCTCCTCAAGCGATCAAAACAATTAAACCTATTGCGAACCAAGGTAAATTAGAAACAGTAGGGCGCTTGTGTCGCAATCTCAATGAGATAATGACCTTTGCAGTAAACACAGGTGTTATTGAGCACAACAAGCTCGCAGGTATTGGTAAAGCCTTTGAAACAGCTAAGGTGACCAATCAAGCTTCGTTAACTCCTGATGAACTTCCTGAACTCCTCAAAACAATCAACTACGCGTCAATTAAACCTATCACTCGCTGCTTGCTAGAATGGCAACTTCACACCATGACAAGACCTGCTGAAACTGCTGGTGCACGTTGGGATGAAATTGACAGAGAAAAGATGCTTTGGGTCATTCCTGCTGAACGAATGAAAAAGGGAAGAGTGCATACTGTCCCTTTAACAAAACAAACTCTAGATCTATTGGAAACCATTGATTTCATCACGGGTGATAGTGAATACCTTTTCCCTGCCGACAAAAGTAACAAAAATCACATCAATAAAGAGACAGCAAATAAGGCATTAGTAAGAATGGGCATGAAGGGCAGGCAAACTTCTCACGGTTTACGCGCATTAGCTAGTACCACTCTAAATGAACAGAACTTTGACCCTGACATCATTGAAGCTGCACTTTCTCATGTAGATAGAGATAAGGTAAGAAGCGCATACAACCGTACAGACTACCTTGAACGTCGTAAAGTTCTCATGGCGTGGTGGAGTGATCATATTGAAGAGGCTGCAACGGGAAACTTGTCAATGAGTGGTAAAAAGAGCCTTAAGGTTGTGGGTTAGGTTGATTAGCTCCAAGCATAACTGAGTGTCAATACCATTAATATTTGAAAAATTTCCCATGATGTTATCTCGTGCATGAGAAGAACGTTGACATCGACATCATTTTCCAGTTTTTATTGATTCCGACACTCTGCTATTTATGCTATTAATAGCATGAATAGACCTCTTTATCGGTAGCTTGCAAGGATGATGGTTTGAGATTTATCAACAAGGTTTTTTATAAGTTGAGTGACATTGATACGAAAGTGTCAATGAAGGATAAGCTGAAAACGTGTCTTGAGCTCGATATACCGCTGTTAGTTGATGTACCCAATGGTTACAACGTATGGGGCATTGATAAGCAACTGGATGAACTGACAAGGCAAGATGTTGTTTTAAGTGAAAGCGATTATTCAAAAAAAATCATGCTCATGCATCATCTTTTGGAAGGAGAATATCTCTCTCGTGTTAATCCACCCAAAATTAACACACTTTTTTTAGGAGCTTCTACATTAGTTGCTGGTGTTGAATATCTACAAGTAACAGAAAGTGATACGAAAAAGCTTTTAGCTTCTGAAAATATCACGACTGATACATTCAAAGGTGTGGTTACTTTCGATGACAAAGAGCAACGCTTTGCCTTAAATGAGTCAATACCTGTTTCTCCTTATGATTTTAAGCTTGGGAGTAATACCGATAATGGTCATCCCATAATGCAGAAAATTAGAAATGGGATGAGTAATTCGCGTTTTGTAGTTTGTGATAAAGCAACACGTAGTAACAATGATTTTAACTTTCCAATAGGAAGTGAACTCAATTTATCAGTGAACTTGTTAGAAGTCGTTATTAGAGAGAGTGACGTTTCAAAGCTGGTGTTCAACGACAAAGATTATCAACAGAGCGCATATTACCTGGAACCGGAATACCATGCATCTACTGCATTACGGGAGCTATCGAATTGTGGATATACTCTGTATGTTAAAAACACATCCGTTGTCTCCGGTGGCTGTTCAGGCTACCTATCCCTATCTGGCAGGGTAGTTGTCACTGTTAAAATTTAACCAGTTTGGGCGAT
>NZ_JBFSUD010000036.1:0-50552 GCF_041467175.1 Vibrio sp. 10N.247.310.24 | reverse complement strand
ATGTTTGTTGAGCGCTGTTTGCACTGTTTAGGTAACGTTGTGCTGTCATTGCTGAAACGTTGGTATTTACATTCACTGCCATGGTGATTTCTCCAATTGATTTTCCGGTATAGCGGTTTCCGACGTCTCGGAAAACCAAGTAGTTATCTCTAAGTTACTTTTAATAACGGCTCAAAATTCAGAAGCTTTAGAAAAACTTTCAAAAAACCACAAATTAAATATTAAAATCAAATTTATCAGACACTTAAAATCTCACATTTTTTATAACAGTGGCAGCCTTCAATTGAGAATGCATTTAAAAGTGTTCAAAAAACACACTAATCACTATTTGAGTTATCCTATATAGAGAAATGAATAGTCGCCAAAGAGCTCAGATTGGTATGCTTCTTATACAAAGAGTTGAGTTGTTTGTCGTGAAACAGATAAGTGAGATCGAGGTTTTGCGGATTTGAAAGGTAAACTAGACGATCTAAAAGAAAATAAAAGTGTAGAAATAGAAAGGAAAAAGCCCCTTTTCCTGTTAAGGAAACGGGGCTAGTTGGCGTGTCAGAGCCTGTGCGGAGATCATCGAGAAATGAACACATTTCCGACGCGCCGTTGCATTCTTACCGTAAAAATGGATAGCAGGTGAGAGATGAGAGAGCTAAACACCCGATAGTAAGTATGCTTGCCAGTTTCCCTTGCTACGCAGTTCACGTCTGAACACGAGTAGCAAGTTCAACCAATAACTATTGCAATAGTGATATTGCAGAGTTAGGCAACTGTTTTGCTTGAGCAAGTATTGATGTACCTGCCTGTTGCAGAATTTGAGCTTTGGTCATTTGCGTTGTCTCTTTCGCAAAGTCTGTATCTTTGATTCGGCTGTTTGAAGCGTCTACGTTCTCTTGAACATTTGCCAAGTTATTAATACTGTGGCTTAAACGGTTCTGCTTCGCACCCAAATCAGCACGCTGTGAATCGACATACTGCATCGCAGAATCAATTACACCGATTGCGTTTTGTGAACCAGCAACGGTATTCAAGTCGATATCCTGAACCAATGAAGTTCGACCTTCACTTTTAAGGCCTAGCTCAGAGGCTAAACTGCCCGAGATCGACATCGCGCCTTCTAAATCAGGTTCCGCAACAAATATTTGCATGCGACCTTCATCCGTCACAGACGCATTCACTAGATCAGATTGGCCGTTAATGTAAGTTGCTAGTTCTTCGATATCTTCACCCACTTTGGCGCTTATATCGAGAACAATGGCTTCACCCGCTTTAGTTTTAAATTCAAACTTAAGGTCTTTTGCTGTTGGTGGAACTTCCCAACTATTGTCTTTAGCGTGTTCAGAGTCGAACGTCGTTCCTCCCATGCGGAAGTCATCAGCACGAATACTGGTTAACGCCATGATCATAGCTTCACCAGAGTTTGAACCAATCTGGAATGAAGCTTCACCGAATGAACCATTCAATAGACGACGGCCACCGAAAGCAGTGGTCTCTGCGATACGGTTAAGCTCATCTTGAAGTGCCATTGTCTCTTCGTTTAGCGCTTGACGCTCTGCCGGAGAGTTGGTGCCGTTTGATGATTGAATCGCCAAGTCACGCATGCGTTGTAATACGTTCGTTGATTCATTCATCGCACCTTCTGCTGTCTGAGCAATCGAAATACCATCATTAGCATTACGCATTGCTACATCCAGACCACGTGATTGCGCGGTTAAGCGGTTCGAGATTTGCAGGCCTGCCGCATCATCTTTTGCGCTATTGATTTTATGACCTGATGACAAACGCTCCATAGAAGTCGCTAAGTCATTAGACGATTTATTCAAGTATCGCTGTGCTGTCATAGCAGATACGTTAGTGCTTACATTAATAGCCATATTGCTCTCCTTATGAGTTCGCAAAGTCACTGCGAAGCGGCCAGCTTTACTCTCATATGGATAAGCACTGACCGTGTATTACGCGATAAACCCTAGATAAGGTTTAAGATCTGTATTAATCATTTATGCAAATTATAAAAGCATGTTGTGTGCCAACTTTTATTTTAATTCCAGTAAACTTAAAATAAACATAAAAAACAAACACTTAAACCATAACCCCCATAGGAGCTAATTATATCAAGTCGAGAAAATAAGATATTGATATCTCTCGTTGCCGTTTTTTGCCGCTATTTTTCAAACATGCCACACTGAACAAAAAAGTGGCAATCCATAGAATTATTCGCACATATGGCATAGCACATACGGCAGAGAATTAACCCCAGATTAACGGCTGTTCATAGCTAAATATAATTAAACAAGGTCAGGTCTTTCGTCTTGCCAAACGCTTGTTGTGAAGCTTGTAGCGCTCGAGAGTTTTCATTGAATTCAATGATGGCTTTCGAATAGTCCAAGTCTTCAAAATTGCTTTTTGCTTTCGCTAAAGACAACTTAAAATCTTCATGTTGCTGCTCTTGAATATCCAATGTACTCAAACGAGCACCGACATCCGTTCTCGCTTTAGTCAAATGAATAAATGCGGCATGAAACTCTTCGGTCATTTGGTGCAGCTTTGCCGTTGCCGATGCATCTGATACAGGGTTTTCTGCCTGTTCGGCGGTCTCTTTGAACGTATCAAAGATAGAGAATGTCTCTCTCGGCTCTAAAATGATCGAGTCACCTTTCGTGATTTGTCCTTTAAATTGAATATTCAGACCTTCATAGACAACCCCCGTCGAAGGGTCATAATCTTCTGCAGCAACCACTGCACCATCTTTTTCAAGCTGATAAGCGAACTTACCCGTCTGCATATCAACAAAAGTGACTTTATAAGTTGCACTATCGTCAGCTGTATTGGTTGCACGCCCTAGTAATAACTCAGAGGCAGGTTCAAGGTCATATTGAGGCTCGTAATCACCGAACGGATTATCTATTTCCATAAATAACTTACTGCCCGGATCATTCATTGCCATTTCAAAGCTAGTTGCGACTCGCATCTTTCGTTGGTAGTCATCACCTTGATACGAGACATTCCCTTCGTTATCTCGAAAGAACGGTTGGCTCTTAGGCTTGGTTCCTGAAAATGTATAATTACCCGACTCATCTTGAGCGTTAGCTAAATGCAGGAGGTTGCTCGATAATTCTTGAATTTCTCGTTTCTTAGCTAAACGGTCTTCCGGAGAAAGTGCACCGTTAATCATTTCCATCACGGTTCGTTTTGCTTCATCCGCGAACCCTTCCGAGTTGGCGACCATGACTTCATGATGTTCAAGGCGGTTTCTAATTAGAGTGATCGCATCGACATACTGTTTAAGTTGCTCAGATTGCTGGCCGATGTTTTGTAAATAATGCGTCGCCAAAGGATCATCACTCGCCGACTGTAATTTCTTACCGGAAGCCAGTTGTGCTTGATTATGATGCACCTTGTTTTCTTGGCGGCGAAAGTCATTTTGTACTGACTGATAATTATGAAAGCTAGAAATACGAGTCAACATTTATATCTCCTACCTCAAAGCCAAAATAGTATTAAACGTATCATTGGCGGCTTGCATGATGCGTGAAGAAGCCATGTACGCTTGCTGAAATTTCATCATATTTGCCGCTTCTTCATCTAGGTTCACCCCAGAGACTGAAGCAATACGTTCTTGAGCTGACTCTTTTTCTAGCCTAGCAATATCACTCAAGCGATTTGCCGTTGAAGATTTCAAGCCCGTATTGGTATTCAAGTTGTGGTAAAGATCTAAAATAGTAGACTCACCATCATCCAAGACTTTGCCTGTTTGGAGATCTTGCAATTTACGCAAGTTGCCATTGTCACCTTCTGATGGGACAAGGTTTGCCGTAAATTTATCGTTTGCCACCGCGCCCGGTGTAAGTTCAAACGTTGTGCCATTAATTGTCACAGGGCCTTGTGGTGGATACGGTTGAGGCTGCATAAGTATGTTGCCCTTAGGATCGGTAACCGCAAACTGTTCGCCCTTTGGTGACACGATCACTTCAAACTCTCGTAATTGACCTGCCGCCAAAATTTTGAAACCAGCAGTACCTTTGGCAAAGGTAGTTGATGCCTCATAGCTTTGCGCCGCAATATCTTTAGGGTCTTTGGTTTCCATCTGAATCTGCGCGGCAAAGTTGCGGGTTGGGCGTAGTAAAAGCTTCTCACCCAGTTCAGGCGGATTTCGAACTTCCACTCGCATGCCATCTAAATAAAAGGCATTGCCGGTTGAATTAGTGCTAACTTTTACCGTTTCACCATCTGGCTTAATCACCACATAATCGCTGCCATCGTATTTCAGACCATACTCGCCGCCTTTCAGAGCAGAAGTATCATCAATATAAACCGCGACATCCGCTTTTGACTGTCCGTGAGCAGTAACACGAGACTTAGCCACTAACTCAGAGTTCACATCGGTAAACAGGTTTTTGCCTACATTGCCATTGAGATCCAAACCTTGCGATTGCAGTGCATTGACCTCGTATGAAAACGCGGTCGCCAAACGACCAAGCTCATCCATAACTGCAGGAATATGTTCATCACGCATGTCTAACATCGCGCCGATTTGTCCATCAATATCGCGGTTAGTAATCGCCTTTAATGACTTTCCTTCAACGATAGCAAGACGACGCTGATGTGCATCTGGTACGCCATCGATCATTTTCAGTTGGCTCGCTTCTGTACCAGAAACTAAGGTATGACCATTACCGATATGGACATTAAACCCTTCATTATTAGCTCGTGGTGTCACCGTCACTTTAGTGTAACCAGAAAGCTCATTAACTAGCTGTTCGTGTTGATCTTGTAGATCATTATGAGGTCCGGGAGTTCGTACCATTAGTCGCTGAAGATCACGGATCTCGTATGCAATTTGGTTAACTCTCTCGATACCCATGTCTAATTTCTTATTCGCAGAATCAGACTGTTGACGAACTGTTTCATGAAATTCATTTAACGTTTTACTTAATAACCCAGCTTTTTCTATGACGACTTTTCGTGTACCCACATCATTCGGGGTATCAGCGAGCGTCTTAACAGAATCAAACCACTCATTAAGGTTCTCTGGGATCTTCTTCGAAACAACCGATGACAACATGCTTGACAGCATATCCAGGTTAGCTTCGGTATCCGCTTTGTTAGCGGCATTGGTTGTTGATAAGTTAAGTTCCTTGACGGCAAACTGGTCCCACGAGCGGCGAACATTTTCCACATGCACGCCCATACCGTAGGTTTGACCACCGTACTGGCGCGGGTCATTCACACCTTGAACCACAGACTGACGGCTATAGCCTTCTGTGTTGGCGTTAGAAATGTTATGACCTGTGGTGTTTAGCTGTCTCTGAGCAGTAAGAACACTTTGTGCTCCTACATTCAGAAGATCCGACGCCATAATGCCCCCAAAAAACTTAACAAAATCAGCATGAACTGATTAACTACTACAGCTTATTATTAAGATATTTAGCAATATATGTGCCAATAGAAATAACGGAGAGTTAAAAGACAATAATTCATTGAAGTGTAAGGAGAAAACCATGGATGGCGCGTAAGACTGAAGGAGCGGATAAGAAAAGAGCCTGCCGGTGGCAAGCTCTCGAGTGCATTCAATAACGCTATTTCATCTCATCAATCTTAGCTTTAACTCGTAAAACTTTGTCGGCATAGTTAGGGTCGGTTGCGTAACCCGCCTGGTGAATGCCTTTGATGAAATTCTCAGAGTTACCTTGATGCTGCAATGCCGTTTCGTATCTTGGGTTTTCGTTCAAGAACTTCACGTAATCATTAAAGCTATCTTCGAAATTAGAGTAAGAACGGAAAGAAGCAGACTCTTTAACGGCTGTTTTACCATGGAACTCAAGTGTCTGCGTAGCAACCTTATCGCCCTTCCAACTTCTATCGGCTTTGATGTTGAATAGGTTGTTGCTGTTGCCCAAAGAGTTCTTAATCATCTTAGAGCCCCAACCTGTTTCAAGTGCCGCTTGTGCCAATAGCAGTGACGAATCGACACCGAGTGCGCTCGCCGCTTTTTCAGCGTAAGGCTTCATTGAGGCAACAAACGATTCTGGAGAGTCGAAGGAAACGGGTTGTTTTGCTGCTGACACGTCTGTTGCTGACATAGCTTGCGCAGATTGAACATCCGACACTCTATCTTCTGAACGCCCCGAGTATTGCGGTCTTCGCAGTGAAGTATCAAAGCCTTCATTGCGAACCTTATCTTCAGTTGCATCATTTGCTTGGCCAGCGCTTAACTGAGCTACGATCATGTCCGCAAGACCGAGCGAACCTGACGCACTGAGTTCACTCGCCATTTGGTCATCTTGCATCTGACGATAAAACTGTTCATTCTGGCTGTTCAACATATCTGACTTAAAGCTCGAGTTCGCATCACGCATCGACTTAAACAACATCGAGGTAAAAATAGATTCAAACTGTTTTGCAGCAGCGGTTAGCGCTTCTTTTTCACTGCCTTCTTCACCGCTTACCGCTTGTTGACGAAGACGGTCTAGGCTACCAATATCGTGAATAAAGCCGATGTCATTGTTATTTTTAATCATGCTTTATCCCTTAAATAATGATCAACTGACCTTCAATTGCACCCGCTTGTTTCAGTGCTTGAAGGATTGCCATTAAATCAGAAGGTGCGGCGCCGACTTCATTGACAGCGCGTACCAAATCATCGAGCGTTAAACCGGGTTCGAACTTAAACATTTTACCATCGGCTTCGGTTACTTCGATGTCCGAATCAGGAACGACTACCGTTTGACCACCAGAGAATGCGTTAGGTTGGCTTACGTTTAGATTTTCTTTGATTGCGACTGTCATGCCGCCGTGGGTTACTGCTGCTGCTTTTAAGCGCACATGCTTACCAACAACAATAGTACCGGTACGAGAGTTAACAATGATTTTTGCAGAGCCCTCTGCAGGGTCAAATTCGATGTTTTCGATGGCAGACAAGAAAGCCACACGTTGGCTGATTTCACGTGGAGCACGAACTTTTACAGAAGTCGCATCGACCGCAGACGCCATTTGAGGGCCTAGGAAATTATTAACCGCATCAGCTAAACGTTGAGCCGTAGTAAAATCAGATTGGATTAAGTTGAAAGTGATGTAGTCACCACGACCAAATGGGGTTGGGATTTCTTGCTCTACCGTCGCACCGCTAGAGATGATACCAACGTTAGGGTTGTTACCAACGAGCTTAGAACCATCGTTGCCTTGAGCACTAAAACCACTCACCACCAAATTACCTTGTGCCACAGCGTACACTTGACCGTCCAGACCTTTAAGAAAAGTCTGCAGCAAAGTACCACCACGAAGGCTTTTTGCTGAACCAATAGACGACACCGTTACGTCTACTTCCTGACCTTGCTTAGAGAATGCCGGAAGTTCAGCGGTAACGATTACCGCCGCAACGTTTTTGGTTTTTGGCTTGGTGCCAGGCGGCAATTGAATGCCAAAATTTTGCAGCATTGCGTTAAACGTTTGATCGGTAAAGGGAGTTGTTTCACCAGTACCCGGCAAACCTGTGACCAAACCATAGCCGACAAGTTGGTTACTACGAACACCCGCTACTTTTGCCACGTCTTTTATACGCGCGGCATGAGCACTGGAGGCAAGAAATAGCATGCCGAAGAGTACGAGTGTCAGTTTTTTCATTGAGTAACCTGTCTGTATTGCTTTAATTTATAATGAGTTAGCTTGAAATTAGATAATTCTTAAAGTGCCAGTATGTCGACACAGTCTCAAGCTCTACAAAGATACATTAAAGAATCGTGCCAAGAACCCAGGTTCTTGCATATCTTTCTGCACACCCGTACCTGAGTACTGAATTCGTGCATTCGAAACACGGTTCGAAGCAATGGTATTCTCAAAGTCGATATCGTCAGGGCGGATGGTGCCACTTAAGCGAATGTACTCATCACCCGTATTCAACGTCATCCACTTTTCACCGCGAACCACTAGGTTGCCATTAGCTAATACTTCAATAACTTCAACGGTAATGTAACCGCTAATGCTGTTACTTTGGTTAGCTGATGCATCTCCAGCAAAGGTGTTGGTGTTACTCAGATCGTAAGAAAAGTTGTATTTACCAAGTTCTAGATTTTCACCACCTACAGCTAACGGTTCCATCGATGCATCGTTCGATTTAGACATATCTGCATTAGCTTTTTTAGTCGCTCGCGTATTCTCATCTAACGCAACTGTAATAATGTCACCAATACCGCGAGGTTTTGAGTCGTCATACATGCTACCAATGTGGTTAGCATTGAACAGTGAGCCTGTTGCTGCCGCATAATGCTCTTGTTTTTTCTTCGGGTTAATTGGCGCCCATGCAGGATCACCAGCAATAGGGTCCGTTCTATCTCGAAGTGTGTCGATAATACCAGAGCTTTCCTGGGCAGCCTTGTCGCCTTCTACAGCATCAACCACAGTCGTTGCGTTCTCTTGCGCCGGAGTTTCAATTGGCTCCAGTGTGGTACAACCCGTCATAGATAAAAACAGAGCTAAACAAACAATACGTTTCATGGCGATGTACTCTCAGCAGACAATAGTAAACAGAACGATTAAAAGAAATAAGTAAACAGCGAATTAACCAGCTACAGCTGTTGGTTAACGAAGCTCATCATCTTATCTACCGCCGAGATAACTTTTGAGTTCATTTCGTATACACGTTGAGCTTCGATCATGTTAACCAACTCTTCAGTTACGTTTACATTAGATGCTTCAAGCATAGACTGACGAACATTACCTAAGCCATTCAACCCCGGAACGCCCTCTTGCGGGTCACCACTTGCACCTGTAGGCAAGTAAAGGTTTTGGCCAATGGGCTCTAAACCACCTGGGTTTACGAAATCAGTAATGGTGATTTGACCAACCACGACGTTGTCTTGCTGACCACGTAGACGAACCGACACCTCACCATCGTTACCAACCGTTACCGAGATCGCGTCTTCAGGAATAACGATTTCGGGTTGTAGGGCATAACCTTGACCCGATGTTACGATCGCACCGTCACCGTTCAATGTGAACTGACCATTACGGCTGTAACCTGTTTCACCGTCTGGCATCTCAACTTGGAAGAAACCGTCGCCTTCAATCATCATATCTAGACTATTCGACGTTGTTTGTGCGTTACCGTGAGTGTGCACCTTTTGAGTTGCAACTACCTTAGAACCAGCACCCAACATCAAACCACTTGGCAACTCAGTATTCTGAGACGATTGGCCACCTGGTTGGTTAATATTCTGATAGAACAAATCTTCAAACACCGCACGGCTCTTTTTAAAACCAATGGTTGAGGCGTTGGCAAGGTTGTTTGAAATTGTTGAAATATTGGTTTGTTGGGCGTCTAAACCGGTTTTACTTACCCATAATGCTGGATGCATAGCAATTTCCTTAAAATTCTATTAGCTCATACGAAGCAGTGAATCAGACGACTTGTCCATTTCCTCTGCTGTGCTCATCATCTTGACCTGCATTTCAAACTGACGTTGTAAGTCAATTAAGCTGGTCATTTCACCTACGGCATTTACGTTACTGCCTTCGATAGCACCTTTAAGCAACGTTACCGCTGCATCTGCTTCGTATGCCTGATCTGGGTTTTTCGAACGGAAGAGGCCATTCGTATCTTTAAACAAGCTTTGGTTATCTGGACGCACAAGCTTGATACGATCAACTACGGCTAATTCTTCAGCTGGAGCGCCTTGAGGAATCACCGAAATCGTACCATCTGTACCAATTTCTACTTTACTGATTGGGATTGGGAGCGTGATTGGTGCGTCGTTTTCACCAAGCACTAAATGGCCACTTGCGTTGGTAAGCAAACCGTTTTGGTCAACCCTTAGGTTACCGTTACGGGTTAAACCTTCACGGCCAGTATTGTCCATTACTGAAATCCAACCATCACCTTGAATGGTGACATCGAGATCTCGGCCAGTAGTAACCACACTACCCTGAGCGAAATTATGACCCGGACGCTCTGTCATGCTGAAAACACGAGTAGGCATGCCTTCGCCATACGCTTGCATTGAACGTGCCTGTGCTAAATCAGCACGGAAACCCGTTGTACTTACGTTGGCGAGGTTGTTTGAACGCAGCTGCAAAGCCTGCATATTTTGCTTAGCGCCATTCATGGCAAGAAACAGTGCGCGATCCATAATTTTGCTCCAAAAAATCATTTTCTGGAACTAATAAAGCAAACACTATGCCAACATTTTTAACTGTTATTTATCAAAAACTTAAATGAAAAAACAACAAAAAAGACTGATCGCAAAGGATCATTGAGGAAGAATTGTTGCCAGAGGCATTACCGGGCGGCAATAGGGGCGGCAAATAGACAAGCAAGCAGCCATACGTAATTCACCAACAATACCCAATTCAATAACATTGAATTGGGTATTCGCAGATGATTCAAACGCTCGAAACGATTAACGAATCTGAAGAATATTCTGTTGTAGTTGGTTGTGTACTTCTAGAGAACGAGAGTTCGCTTGGAAGTTACGTTGAGCAGAAATCAAATCAACCAATTCTTGAGTCATATCGATATTCGACTGCTCTAGTGAGCCATTGTTGATACTACCAAATGAACCTTTATTTGATTCACCCCAGATTTTATCACCTGAAGCCTTAGTAGAATCCCATTGAGTGCCGCCTTTCTTATCTAGACCATGTTCATTAGGTACACGAACTAAACCTACGCGGCCTAGTATCACATTTTCACCGTTTGAGTAACTGCCTAGAACACTGCCGTACTCATCGAAATCGATTTTGGTTAAGAAACCAGTTGTCGCGCCATCTTCATCAAACCTAGACAGTTCGAATGGAGCGGCAAACTGAGTTGAAGAATCCAGACCAAAGTTAAGTACCTGTGTCGGATCTGCGCCGTTCAAATCAACTGCGTTCTCACCAGCGCCGATTGGATCAGATAGAATTGGCTGACCACTGTTAAGGCTTGCTAAGGTACCGTCATTGTTGAATTTCATGGTGTGACCAACATGACCTGCTGAATTCGTCGCGTCGCCACCAGTAATGTTTACCGGCTTCTCGCCCGTTTCATCTGACATGGTGTAGTACGTTTGCCAAGTATTCGGTTGAGTCTGATCTTTTAGGTAGTAAGTCGTTAACTTGTAAGACTGTCCCATAGAATCGTAGACCGTCGAAGACGTTGCACGGTTATAGGTATCTGGATCTTTGAAATCAAATGTTGCCGGGTCTTTAAGATCACCGTTCGCAGGAAGGTTAACCCCTACTTCAATGTTTTCTGTCTGTTTAGGCTTACCAAACTCAGCTGGAATGTCGAGAGGCTTTGGTGCATAAGAAAGAACTTCACCCGAGTTTGGATCGACATCATAACCTAAAAGAAACTCATCATTGGCCGTAACCATGTAGTTGTCTTTGTTTAGGTGAAATGCACCATTACGCGTTAGTTCATTGATCTCTGGCACCATACGGTCTTTCGATACTGCAAAGAAACCTGTACCACTTACACGCAAGTCCATTGGGTTATTCGTATAGATACTTGAACCTTCATGGAACTGTTGTGCCACTTGGCTAGCTTGCGCACCGCCTCCTGGCGTCGTTTTTGCGTTAGTGAACAACGAGCTTGAGTAAACATCCCCGAACTCCGCACGAGACTCTTTAAAGCCAAATGTGTTTGCGTTCGCAATGTTGTTACTGGTTGTATTCAGGTCTAACTGTGCAGCGGATAGACCGCTTAAAGATACATATGACATTCCAATATTCTCCTAATCTAGCTAGCATAATCACTCTAAAAAGAGCTACGCTTTACCAACTTCTAGTACTTCAGCAAGTCGTACTGGCGATGTAAAACCAGCCAGATTGAGTAGTACGTTGCCATCGCCTTTACCAAGAAGCACACTGTTCACGTTCGCATAACTCGACACTTGGAACTCTGTGTTCTCACCTTCCAATAAACCCGACGCTTTCACGTTGTATTTACCGGCCGGCAATGGATTACCGTCTTCGTCTTTTCCGTCCCACTCAACACGCGTGTCACCAGATGGTTTTGAGCCGATATCAAAAGTGCGAACCAATTGGCCAACTTCATTCTCAACACGGACCATTACATTGTCCATTGCCTGAGGAAGCTTAACCATTGACGCCATACCGCCATCACCTTGTTTCACACCTGCCGCTCCAGGAACCAATACATCGCGGCCAACCAAAGAGGATGCCTGCAGTGCTTGGTTAGAAGTCATTGATGAATTCAAGCTTTCAAACTGTGTATTCATTTTGCCAATGCCATCTACGGTCGCAAATGAAGCCATTTGCGCAATCATCTGGTCATTGCTAACCGGCTTAAAAGGGTCTTGTTGTGCAAGTTGCTTAGTCAACAACGATAAGAAGTCATCTTGTTTAAGATCTTGCTTACCTGTTGTTTCATCGGGCTTCTTAGCACCGTCTTGAAGACTCTTCAGCTGGTCAACATAGGACAAGCCGCTTTGACCAACATTGTTGATTCCAGCCATTTGCTACCTCCTTATCCTTATTGACCCATCTGCAGCGTACGCAGCAGCATTTGTTTACTCGAGTCAGCAACCTGTACGTTTGTTTGATACGCACGTGATGCTGAAATCATGTTAGCCATTTCTTCCATAACGTTAACGTTAGGCTTATAGATGTAGCCTTCGTTGTTCGCTAACGGGTGATCTGGGTTGTACTCCGCATTCAGCGGTTTATCGCTTTCTACGATACCTAATACTTTTACTGGCACAGTGTGACCACTATTACGTGCCTGATTTAACTCAGCGCCAAACACTGCGTGGCGAGCCTTGTAAGTGTCTTTAGCAGAGCTACTTACACTGTCTGCGTTAGCAAGGTTACTTGAGGTAGTATTTAGACGAACAGATTCAGCACTCATCGCAGAACCAGTCACATTGAATACATTAAATAAGCTCATCTAGTTATTCCCCTTTTATCGCTTTAGTTAAATTCTTGAACTTACTTCCTAAGAAGTCGAGAGAGGCTTGATGCCTAATTTGGTTTTGCATGAAAAGATTTCGTTCCAAATCCAAATCAACCGTATTGCCATCTCCAGTATCAGGTTGCGTAGGAATTCGATACTTCGTTTCCCCATTCACCGTTGTTGAGGCAGAAATATGCCGACCGTCTGTTCGGCTAAGACCAATGCTTGCCCCAGAACTTGCCGCCTGCAGTGATTTATTAAAGTCTAATCCCTTTGCTTTATACCCAGGCGTGTTAGCTTGCGCGATATTGGTGGAAAGCACCTCAGCGTTACGCTCACGTACACCAACTGTGTGCTGGTGAATGCCTAAAGCATTGTCAAAAGAAATAGCCATGTAAACCTCAACTCAAGAACTGACTGTTATGAAATAACCTAAGCAATATATATACCAACTTTAAAAACAAAGTGGCCGACCATTACTTTTACAGGTTACTCGTGGGTAAACTTGCAATATACAAGCCAACAAATAGAGTAAATTGGAATGTCACTCTGACTTAAAGATATAGATTAAATTAGAAAAAGAAAACCCAGCACTTGGCTGGGTTTTAAATTTGGACAGCAATATTGCACCTTAAAGTGGTGACACTAATTACTTTAATTTGTAGATGATGCCTGGATTACAGCGAACCATTTCAAAACGATCCGTTAAGCCGGTTAACGATTCAGACGCACCCAATAACAAGTAACCACCAGGATTCAGGCTATTTGCCATCTGGTTAAGTACTTTTGACTTCATATCTGGAGAGAAATAAATCAACACGTTACGACAAAAGATAATGTCGAATTTGCCTAACAGTGCATAGCTCTCCATCAAGTTCTGAGGACGGAAGTTTACCATTCGCTTAACGTTGTCTTTCACTTTCATACGACCATCGCCAGCATCTTCAAAGAAAGTGCGACGGCGCTCAGGAGAAAGTCCTCGGCCCAAGGCAAGGTTGTCATAAGCGCCGGTGCGGCACATATCCAACATACTTGCTGAAATATCAGTAGCGGTAATCGATACATTTGGCAACATACCCGGCTTACGTGCTTGGGTCTCAAGTATCGTCATAGCCATTGAGTATGGTTCTTGGCCTGAAGAGCTTGCCGCAGACCAAATCTTGATAGGACGTTTATTTGCCGCTATTTCCGGTAGAAGTTTATCCGCTAGTACAGCAAACGGATAAGTATCTCGGAACCAAAGTGTCTCGTTAGTCGTCATAGCATCCACTGCCGCCACTCTCAACTCACGGTTTCGACCTGTCACTACATCTCTTAGCAAATCAGACAATGAAGCAACATTAAACTTCGTTACTAATGGGCTTAGACGACTGCGCACTAAATACTGCTTACTGTCACCTAATACAATGCCACATTGAGATTCTAAGAAACGGCTGAAATCGCGATACTCTTGATCACTTATTGTTATAGCAGTCATTAATGTCTCTTTTAGTTAGTTAACGCAGCTTTAACCGCGCCACCAAGCTCATCAGGATTGAATTTCGCGATGAAGGAGTTAGCCCCTACACGCTCAACCATGGCTTGGTTAAATACACCACTCAATGATGAGTGCAAAATTACGTATAAATCTTTTAGTTCTGCGTGACGACGAATCTCAGCAGTCAGCGTGTATCCATCCATTTCAGGCATTTCGATATCTGAAATCACCAATGAAATTTGATCGTAAATACTGCCTTCCGATGCCATTTTCATCAGAGTCTCATAGGCTTCTTTACCATCTTTAACAGCAATGACCTCAAAACCAATAGATTCTATAGCACGTTGAACCTGCTTACGAGCAACCGTCGAGTCATCAGCAATCAAGATTCGGCGAACCAATTCTTTCTCTTGTTCAACTTCTGCAATTTCCTCTGCGATTCTGCTATCCATGGTTTCATCAACAGGCGAGATCTCAGCAAGAATCTTTTCAACATCCAGAATTTCAACCAATTCATTATCGATGTTGGTTACCGCTGTTAGGTAATTATCTTTACCTGAACCATCTGGTGGTGGAAGAATAGCTTCCCAGTGCATATTAACAATTCTATCTACAGAGCTTACGAGGAATGCTTGGATAGTACGGTTAAATTCAGCAATCACCACAAAGCACTTATCGATATCAGATGTAGGACGTCCGCCTACCGCTAGGCTCAAATCAATGACAGAAACTGTCTGACCACGAATATGAGCCACACCTTTTACGAGATGATGTAAATTTGGCATTAAAGTCAGACGAGGGCATTGTAAAACCTCTTTCACTTTAAATACATTAATACCGTAACGCTGACGCCCCATTAGGCGAAAGGTTAGTAATTCTAATCGGTTTTGACCGACGAGTTGCGTACGCTGATTCACTGAATCAAGAATACCCGTCATGAGCTCATCTCCATATCAAACTTTTTGGATAGAAAGTGTTAGTCTACTGCAGGCTACGAACCACTAGAGAAATAAAATGACATATCATAAAGCAAACATATATCTTTTTCCCATAGCTATGTGTAGAACTATTTTTAAAACTGTCGCTAAGTTTATCGGCATTCTAACAATATTGTTTAGTTTTTTTACACACGCGGCAACGCCGGAACAAATTGACATGATCCAATCAGCGGCTGAGCAACACATCCTTGACTCGGTGGAGCAACCGCGAGGCGGTGAACTTTTTGTTAATTCCGCTAATGTAGACTCTAGAATCAAAGCTACAAATTGTCCTATCCCCCTCGAGACAAGTGCCTCGACAACAACCAACACTCGCAGCAGCATTACTGTTTTAGTTCGTTGTGTTCCTGATGAATGGCGTGTTTACGTGCCAGTGCGCCTTTCAATGTCAGTACCACTTGTCACAACGACTCGCTCACTGGCGAGAGGCGAAATTGTCGGTCAATACGACGTCACGACTGCGATGATTTCTCTCAACAAATTTCGTCGCCAAGGCTTTACCACTCCACAACAAGTCATCGGTGCTAAGGTAAAAAAGAACCTAAGACCCGGTGATGTTGTCGAAAGAGGCGATATTTGTGTCGTATGCCGAAATGAGAAGGTTATCATACAGGCAGTAAAAGGTGGCATGACCATTACCACCAGAGGTACTGCACTTACCGATGGCTCAATGGGTGATCAAGTTAGGGTGAAAAATGACAAATCACAGCGTATAATCGAAGGTATTGTTACCAGCATGTCTGAAGTCACGGTTTACTTTTAACACTTCACTTTAAAGTGTCGGTATCGTTAGCGCTTTTATTCTCAACTCTAACATCCAATTATAACGGTTGAGGTGTTTGGTTCGTTTTCGACTATTGAGCTTAAAATTGCTAAAGTATTCTCACCCATGGTCGATATTGACTGTACAGGTTCCCATTTTGAAGAAAAAGGCTTAACTATGGCAGGTATTGATAATATTCGTTCAGGGCAAACCCTAGCGAGCACTAACCGCTCAGCAGTACGCTCTGATTCTAAGTCTGAGGCATCAAGATCTGATGCATCATCTAAATCACCAGCAAGCAAAGATGCGGTTTCACTAAGCCAACAAGGCAAGGCGATTGGTCAACTCCATCAAGAGATGGCAGCACAACCAAGTTTCGATTCAGTGAAAGTCGCGGCAATAAAAGAAGCGATCGCAAATGGTTCATACACTGTTGATCCAGAAAAGTTGGCCGACAACATGATGAAATTTGAAAACGAATTAAAAGGTCTTTAAGCAAACATTAGCTTTAAAATAAAGTTATTATCTTAAAGTACACGAGGTTATTAGTAGGTTACATTATGGCGGCACTAGCAGATTTAGTTAATTTCCAACTTCAAAATGCCAAAGCCTTATCTGAATTATTGAGTTCAGAGAAAATCGCTATTACAAGCCGACAATCAAGCGATATTGAGCGAATAGCCAAAGAGAAAGTGGTTCTTGTTGAACAACTAAGATCAACCGATCAACGAATCGCTGCCCATACTAATATATCTGAACTGACCGAGAACCCTGAACTTGCTCAGTTAGTCACAACCATCAAATCCATAGTGCACGACTGCCATCAAGCGAACTTGGTAAATGGCGAAGCCTTGAATCGAGCACACCTTAGCTTCAAAAAACTCAGCAATATGATGCAGCAAAGTCACGGCAAAATTGGCATGACCTACAATGCCGGAGGCCAAACGCATACAATTTCTACGCTAGGAACCAACGTTAAAGCCTAGTTAGGTAAACCACCTCCTTCTCATATCTGTATCTGTATCTGTATCTGTATCTGTATCTGTATCTGTATCTCAGCCTACCCTTCTCGTTACACCAGTCAAATCTCCCACTAAACCTGTGAATGTACTCCCCAAGCCGATAAACAAAAAAGCGGCAAGTACTTTAATACTTACCGCTTTCTTATTCATAACCGTTACTGGTTGCCGTTACGCCATCTGGAAAGCGAATAGCAGCCAATATAAAAGGAGAAACCTATAACTAGACGATCCTTAAACTAGAACAACGTTTGTTGTCTCTTCTCAGGCACTGGCTGAACTTCGCCATAATTACGCAGTTGTTCCATTTTTTGGATATCTAACCGCAGTTCAGTCACATAGCTGTCGCCAACAGGGTAACTGCGCACCACTTCGGCACCACGGATAACACCATCAACCGCGCCTGAAGTTCTCTCAGTACCAAGACGCTGATCTTCAAGCTCAGCTCGACCACTCACGCGCATACCATACACTTGCTCGGCAAGTTCACGATACGCATCAATTTTAGAGGCTCTCATTGCTCGAATACGTTTCTCTTCGTCATTACGACCTTTCTGCTCGCTGACACTCGCGTAGCCAACCGCAACCAAAAAGTCATTAGGTCTCATGCTTTGTAATGGTTGGCAGCCGACAAGCAATAAAGCGGCAACAACAAATATTAACTTCTTCATCACGAACTCCTAAGGGCGAAGAATAACAGTATGAGGCTGACTGATCGTTGGATCAGAACGAATAATAACCCCATCTTGAGTTCGAATACTGTTCAGAGTATCTAAGTCACGACCAATACGGTCTGCAGGTAAAAAGCCTTGTGCGGAAGCAACAACGATGCGAGTTTGCATTCCGACCACACGAGCATTCACTAGAACACCGCCTTCTTGACGAAGCATAGTTCCAGTCAAAACATACTGGACGTCTTGCTCTTGGGCTAAGTCTTTCCAATCGCGGCTAATAGCAAAATCCCCCTGGTGGGTCACTTGGATAGAGCCTGTGGTTTTAAAATCAACCACTTTAAAACCTCGACGCTGAAACTGATGAATGAAACCTTCTGATACCGAGTTTCCTAACCAACTGGTTGTGTCCATGTGTTGCAGATCGACAAACGAGGTAATGGCAATGGGTGTTCTGGCTGAAATACTCGTATTCGACAAGATCAAATCTTCGGTCATGCTTTCCACGAAAAAATCCATGGTATGACGCGGGCTGTCCATCAACATAAACGGACTGCCTGAATACTCAGATTTACCGTTATAGATTGGCGAATAAGCGCATGATGTCATTAACATGACACTCATTACTACGAGCCATTTTTTCATTCTCTTATCTCCAGATATATTTAGTGCTTGCTGTTCCAATATGTTCTCGCCATGACTCTTTTCAATGGATTACAATGTTGGAACAATCTTTGCTTTTCATTAATGGTTCAGATTATGAAAAACGCACTTGAGTCAGCTTTAAGCTTATAGATATTTGTTAAGCAATATTTATACCCAACTGGTAACGAATAGATGAAAAAAATAATTTATTACTTATTTTCAATAAGTTTACTGACAACCATCAGCTTCAGTACTCATGCCTCTTGGTATGAAGTTACCGGTACTGCAACCATCGTATCGTCAGAGGATGCGGCAAGGGTTCATGCCCTAGAGGATGCCGTTTACAAAGCCATACAGTTCTCTGGC
Source organism: Vibrio sp. 10N.247.310.24 (assembly GCF_041467175.1). Taxonomy (NCBI): domain Bacteria; kingdom Pseudomonadati; phylum Pseudomonadota; class Gammaproteobacteria; order Vibrionales; family Vibrionaceae; genus Vibrio; species Vibrio sp. 10N.247.310.24. The sequence goes on along the minus strand of NZ_JBFSUD010000036.1, from coordinate 31,733 downwards.
GCTGACATCGGCAGTATTGCAAACCTCACCCCCTACTTAGATGCAAAAAAGAAAGAATTTCAATTTACCAATCATGAAGTGCGCTACATCTTAGTAGAAAAAGAGAAGAAACGCGGTGGCAATATAATGGTCACTGCAAGGATAGACATCTACCCTTCGGCAAGTGCTTGCCATGAAAGCCAATATAAGAAGACGTTTTTGGTCGGTAATATTGATGTAAGCTCTCCACAACAAGCTGTGATGGGCCGAATCTATAACATTGGTGATGATTTTGGCCATGTCGTTAACCGACAACTGGCGCAAGAATCTCGCAGTTTTGTCTCTGTTGGTACAACAAATTACGACATAGACAAGCGTCGACCGGAAGTGATCAAAATGATCGCACAAGATACGGGGGCACAGTACATCATAGGTGGTGACATCACCGACTTAACCGCAACCATTGAATCGAAGCTTTTGAAAGACGACATTATCAATCGCCAATTTGCGTTAGAAATGCAGGTATTCGATGGTAAAACAGGTCATCAGGTTTACAACCGAAGCTATCGTGAAGTAGCAAAATGGCCATTTGCGAAGACCAGTGAAATCGACACACGCAGTGCTCGTTTCTGGGCATCAACCTATGGCAGCATGATGCTTCGTGTCAGTCGTAATATTATGTTGGATTTAGAATCGGAAGTATCTTGTAAAATCACGCTTCCTGAAGTTGCTGCTGTGTTTGGGAATATGGTGACCATTGATTTAGGCCGAATACACGGTGTAGAACAAGGTGACAAACTTCAGCTTTGGCACACAGGTTCATTTATCGACCAAAGAGGCTTGCCACGCAATAAGGTCTCTCAAAGCGATATCACCCTGACGGTTTCTCGCGTTTATGAAAACGAAGCTGAACTCACCATTGATCAACCAAGCCTTGCGGGAAGCATTCAAATTGGTGATGTAATGCAGAAAATCATGTAGTTAGCAGCACCATCAACTCATGTTTTCTAATAAAGCCTTAGCAAAAGTACTAAGGCTTTATTTTTTTCATGAGGATTAGTTTCGGTTTCGCGGTATTTGTCGTAACCTTATTAATAACATAATCATCATTTAGCAAACTATGAGCCAGAATAATCTAATTGGTGCTACCGGTTACCGCTTTATCTCGAAAGGTAAGACCGCTTTTAAGATCCACATTCATACACCCGACGATACGGTATTACATCGTTCAGTTGGCTTTGTTCGTATGGGGGAAGACAAAGCACTCAAGAAAACCATCAAATTAAGAGATGAGCTGGGTAGACAGCTTTGGGGCAAGTTTTGGCCAAAGGTCCTCAAAGAACCCTATCTCATGACACGTCTGCCTCATAGTTTAGAGCCTAAAATTGTATTTAAGCCTAATCCAACGCAGAGTGACCCTGAACATCGCGACGAGTGCTACATAGCGAAATGGCGTGTTTTCTCTGAGAATGGTGATTACAAATACAGAACGAAAGTATGTTCTATACGGAAACACGGTCGACTCGCAGCCTACAGCCAAACCAAACGAGCACTGCTTGAAGCTCACAAAGATGTGATTGAGCTGCTTATCTTTATGGGACGATTGAACAGCATTGATCTGAAGTAGTATCAACCTCGATAACTTCGTTAGAAACTTTGGATTCTGACGTACTGGAGTTGGTACTCGAGCTGAGAGGCTGATTATCAGATACAAAAACAGCCGCGCATTGCGGCTGTTTTGATTTATGGCTAACCATAGTGACCATTTAGCATGCTGTTATACCAATCACAGTAAGTAAGTGATCATAAATAGCGCAGGAAAAAGGCTTAAGAACAAGGCAGAAATTTTCGATAAGTAGTTATTCTACAATCAAAATTTCTAACGTAGTTATTGAGCGTTTTAACCAGCTAGGATGACCAGTTATTTACTACGATTGGTATTACATACTAAATAGACCATCTAGCTTCGGCATATCTCTGCCAGCGTCTTCAATCGACGTTTTGACTCGTTTACATAGGGGTTGCTTTGATCCCATGCGTAGCCCGCCAAAATCGAACATACCATTTGCTTTATCTTCGGGTTTGGTTCTTGATAGAAAATCACATCCTGAAGAGCCCCCGAGTACCACCCTTCAACATACGTTCTAAAAGTATTTACCCCAATCATCAATGGTTCAGCGTATTCACGATCCCAGTCGACTTTCTCGCCATTGAGTTGTTTTTCCACACACTCAACCACAAACTGAGCCGACTTCATCGCAATAGTCACTCCCGATGAAAATACAGGGTCAAGAAATTCCCCTGCATTACCCAGTAATGCATACTTATCGGTTGCAAGATGTTTAACGTTGACAGAATAGCCACCAATTTCGCCTGCGGGATTTGGATACTCCGCATTTGCCAAAATCTCGGCCAAGCCCGACTCTTCTGTTGCCAGCTGCTTAATCGCCGAAATCTTGTCTTCTGGGTATGATTCAAAGAATTTAGGTTCCCCTACCACACCGAATGAAGAGACTCCGTTACTGAAGGGAATCAACCAATACCAAACATCAGGATTGGTTGGATGTACCGAGACCAAAATTTTACTGCGATCGTATTCAAGATCAGTATCCGTTGCTGAGATATGATCATTAACATGTGTGAAGATAGCTTTGCGCGGAGGAAGTCGTGATGGCTCTTCTAAATCGAGCATCTTGGGTAACACTCGACCAAAACCACTACCATCCAGGACGTATTGAGCCTCTAACTGATAACGCTCTCCACCCTGTATTTGTCCATCTAGTATAGTATGGTCTTCAGCGAAATTAATGCCTATCAGTTCATGTTGGTAATCAATGGTAACACCCTGCGCTTCAGCACAGTCTGCCATTACCTTATCAAAAGTACCTCGTTGAACCTGAAACGTCGTTCCCGGCCCAGAAGAGAACTTATCTTCAAAATTAAACGCCGTATAAACACCATTTTTACGAAAAGCCGCGCCATCTTTAAATTGGAAGTTAGCATTAGCCACAGCTTCGCTCATGCCCGCTTGTTCGATCACTTCCATGCACGCTGGTAACAGGCTTTCACCAATAGAAAAACGGGGGAAAAGGCTTTTTTCAATCACTCGAACATCGATGCCTTTTTTATGAAGCAAAGACGCCGCAATAGACCCTGATGGGCCAGCTCCGATGATCACTACTTGAGTTGACAGTTTTTTCATTAATTTAAGCCATGTTTACCATGATTATTTCGCGCTAGCTTTCAGCTCCAGAAGCGTATGCCCAAGACCGATATCGTCGGTACGAGTCACCACATCAAAGCCAGCCTCTTCCACTATCTCTAGGAAATCTTCACTGCGGTAAAAGCGGCTGTTGCCGTTGGCCAAGCAAGTGAAGTAGAGAGACGTCGCATTTAAGCTATAAGAAGCCGCATCGTATTTCTGTGCATCCCAAAACAGTTCAAGAATATAAACAGTCGCGTCTTCTGACATATGAGAGCGAACACGCTTTAATATGCTAAGAATTTCCATTGGCGAGAAGCAATCAAGGAACTGACTCATCCACCACACATCCGTACCTGTCGGCAGCGCTTGCTGTTTATCAAGCATGTTAGCGGGGAATGGAGTCACTCGGTCTTGATGACCGTGCTGTGTTGCGTTTGCCATTGCCATTTCTAATTGCTGCGGCAAATCGACAATCGTCACCTCGACATCAGAGTCGTAGTTACAACATTGCATTGCCCACTTACCTGTATTACCGCCAATATCCACCAGCGATTTAGGCTTCTTACTGAAAACTTTCTCAAGTAACACAGGGAACGAACGATCTGAGTAGAAATGATCAAACTTAAACCAACTCTCTTTTGCTTTTTCTGGCAATTGAGACAAACCTTGGTAAATCGTTTCCCAGTCACCCAGCTCTTTCAAGCCCGCGGGTGTACCTTCTTCAATCGCTTCAGTTAAATGCATCATCGCGGCGTAACAGACATCAGCCGTGAAATCCATATTTGCGTTGGTCATGCCATCGTGCAATAGATAAAAACCTAGGTTAGCCATTTTATAATGAGGCTTATCCCAAGTAACGATGTGAGCACTCAACGCCATATCAAGCAGAACTTTGACACCGTATTCGGATACACCCGTTGCTTGAGAAATAGTTTCAGCGGGTAAACCATCATTGCCCGCGTCATCTAACGCTTTCAAAATACCTAAATCACGAAGTGTACGAGCTGTATGAAAAACAATAGGAGCAAAAGACAATTTTTGCGCTTCTGTTTTTGCTTCTAATGCGTTAAATGGATCTAATTTATATTCCGACACGAAAAACCTAACTTTAAAATAATAGAGAGCTACATAGCAGCCATTTGTGCAAGCTTGCGTTTAATATCAACGTTCAAGTTATTAACCCAACGGTTGTAATTACGGTGAATTTCACCATCGTCGTACTTCAAATTCTCTGATTCGACGTAAAGAATAGAGTAAAACTTATCATTATATGGAATATCAACCACAGCATGATGTGAACGGACATACAGTTCAGCACGGATTAGGCCTGGCTTAATTTCTGAAACCAACCAACCTCGGTTCTCAGCAGACTCATAAATCGCTGATTTCACCTGTTTACTTTGAAGATTCAAAGCAACTGGAGTATCCTCAACATTCATTACAGGTTGGACACGTCCACAGCCTGCAAGAACGAGTATAAATAACATTGAAACGGCTATTTTTAGTAATTTCATTTAAACTCCTTACCCGTGTTTATTTATAAGCATGCATAGTATTAGTTAGACCCAAAGTAAATCAATACTCTATGTCAAATCAATCCCAATTAATGTCGTTTAATATTGAAAAATGGTCAGCAAATTCGCCAGGCCTCTATTCCGTTGCCGAGTGGCAAACGTGGAGCACTCATTTAGATTGGCCACAAAATGGCTCAACTGAATTTAAAGCCATCCCTCCTATGATGCGCCGCCGAATGAGCCTGCAAAGCAAACTGGCCGTCCAAACCGCATTAACCCTATTAAAAGATACCTCGATTGATTATCTGGTTTTTGCCAGTCGACATGGTGAGCTCCACCGAACTGTTGCTTTGATTCAATCAATATTAGAAGGTGACGATGCCTCTCCAATGGCGTTTTCCCAATCAGTACACAACACCGCAGCAGGCCTAACAACGATTGCTGCAAAAGCACCGATTCCACTGACCTCTATCGCTTCTGGGCAAGATACCTTTCACAACGCCCTGATTGAAGCTTATCTTTACCTACATCAGTATCCGTCACATCGTGTACTCGTCATTGACTTCGACCAACCTCTGCCTGATGTATATCGAGAATACGAAAATCAGCACTATGCTGACTACGCTCTAGGTTTAGTAGTCACTGCAGGCAGTGACTACTCAGTTTCGAGAGCAGTAACAAGTAAACCAATCGCTAGCCCCCCCAAAGTTAGAGACAGCTCAGCAGCTGATTTACCACAAGGCCTACAAACGCTACAACATATCCTATTGGGAACACAGCATTGGACTATTGCTGGTAAGCACCAAAACTGGTCCTGGGTCAATAACGCCCAAGCAGGTGCACAGAAATGAGCAAAGTAGGCCAATGTTGGCGAGTATTCGCGACGGGGCTCTGCTTTACCATCTTTGGTTTGGGAGGCTTAGTCTTAAGCTTCTTAATCTTACCTTCGATCGCCCTAACGACTCGCAACGTCATAGAAAGAGAGCTCAAAGCACAACGATTAATCCGTTTCTCATTCAATGCATTCTGCCAAATAATGAAGTTCACAGGCGCGATTGATTACCAAATTGATGGCGCCGAACTGCTCCGCGAAGATCGCAACTGCATCATTGTCGCCAATCACCCTAGCTTGATTGACTATGTACTGATCGCCTCTCAACTTCCTCAATGTGATTGTCTTGTTAAAGCGGCAATATGGGAAAACCCGTTTATGAAGAGGATTGTCAAAGCAGCGGGATACATACCCAACCAAACCCCTGACGATCTTTTAGAACGCTGTGAAGAACGCTTTTCGCGTGGCAATGTATTGTTAGTTTTCCCTGAAGGAACTCGCACAACGCCAGGAATTGAACCATCCTTACAACGTGGTGCGGCACAAATTGCCACTCGAACACAAACCGACTTACGCGTGATTCATATTACAGTTTCTCCGACATTCTTAACAAAAGAGAAAAAATGGTATCAAGTTCCTGCCACTAAACCCTTTTTTCATATCGCAGTGAAAGGTAAAATAGACGTCGCACCCTTTATTGAGAATTCAAACAACTTAACTTCGGCAGCAAGGCGCCTCAATCAACACCTTGCACAGACTATTTTTCCTTCCGAAGAGAATATTTAGCTCATCAATAAAACAACTGGTGATATCAGCGTTTCGAAAATACATCACATAATGTAGAATCGCCCCCCTTGAAGTAGCATTTAGATAAAGTACTAAGTAGGCCTAAGTGGAAACATTACACAACGAACTAAAACAACTGATTATCGACGCACTGAATCTTGAAGATATGAGCATTGATGAAATTGAAACGGAAGCACCACTGTTTGGTGATGGACTTGGATTAGATTCTATCGATGCCCTTGAGCTCGGCCTTGCTATCAAGAAAAAGTACAACATTGTTATCGATGCCGACGATTCAAACACTCGCCAGCATTTTGCATCGGTTGAAAACCTAGCTAACTACATTTCATCTAAAACAAACAACTAGACAGATCTTTATGACACAAGCTAACCAACAAGAAGTATTCAACCAGGTTAAAGATGCGCTTATCGAGCTGTTTGAGCTTGATGCTGAAGATATCACTCCAGAAGCACACCTTTATCTCGACCTCGATCTCGACAGCATTGATGCCGTTGATTTGGTCGTTCACTTACAGAACGTTACAGGTAAGAAGATCAAGCCTGAAGAGTTCAAAGCAGTACGCACCGTTAATGACGTTGTCGAGTCTGTGGTTGAACTATTGAAGGACGCATAATGCGTCCTCTGCTGACTTTACTGTCGGCAATCATACTTTTCACTTATCCAATAGCGGTTTACTTTGGACTCAACAAGTTTGGCCTACAAACCGTTGGTATCGTCTTAGCCGCTATTTTTGCTGTCCGCATTTTCACCGGTGGTCAGGCTAAAATCAAAGAGCTAAAACACCTAGCTTGGATCAGCGGAAGTGCCGGAATTGTTCTGCTGGCATTAGGGTTAACCTTCAAACAGCACGGCTGGCTAACTTATTACCCCGTCATCGTTAATGTTTGTATGCTGGTTGTGTTCGCCTCGAGCCTATGGCAACCGCAAACGATTATCGAGCGGCTTGCTCGCCTCCAAGAGCCAGAGCTTCCACAAAGTGGCGTTGATTACACACGAACAGTCACCAAAGTTTGGTGTCTGTTCTTTGTTATCAATGGCTCTATTGCCCTTTACACCTGCTTCCAACCTCTTGAAATATGGACCCTATACAATGGCTTACTCAGCTATCTGTTTGCAGGGTTGCTCTTTGCAGGAGAGTGGGTAGTAAGACAGCGCATTCGTCAGAGTTAAATTGTTATGACCCAAACCGTCTCTTACACTTCCTTGTCTGAACTTCTCAGTCAGAACAGATCGCCTGATTCTATTGTCTGCTTTGACGACAATAGCGAGATTTCGTGGCAAACATTTAACGACGACTTATCTCAACTCGTACAGCTTTTATCTTCATCCCCTTTTCAACGAGTTGCGATTTGCACCCAAGACAGCTACCTATTTTCAGTGGCCTTTTTAGCGTGCGCAGCCAGCAACAAACACATCATTTTACCGGGCAATTATCAACCGTGTGCGCTTTCTGAGCTGAGTGAGCATTTTGACTATCTGTTGGTCGATGATGCGATTGGTGCAGTGGAAATAAATGAAGTTCGCAATATCCAAACCTTATTAGACACCGAAATACGAGAACCTCTAACCGATAATCTTCCCGCCATTGAGTTAGCAGCAATCCAATTGACCTTGTTTACTTCAGGCTCAAGCGGTACACCAAAAGCAATCCATAAGACCTTAGAACACCTAGATATTGAAATCGCTCAGCTAGATAAAAACTGGGGCGCCTTGCTTAAAGACAACCAAGTCCACAGCACCGTCTCACACCAACATATCTATGGTCTGTTGTTTCGAATCTTATGGCCGCTTTGTTCTGGAGTTCCATTTTCTCGAAACAATCTTGAGTACCCGGAACAGATCCTGTCTCACGCTAACAAGCAGAGCGTGCTGATCAGCAGCCCTGCGCTACTCAAACGATTAAAACACGAGACAAAGTCTACGCATCTAGCGGGGGTGTTCTCTTCTGGTGGCCCTTTACCTACCGAGTCGGCTCATCAATCACGAGATCTGCTTGGGCATTTACCTATCGAGGTGTTTGGCAGCACAGAAACCGGCGGCATCGCGTTTCGTCAGCAACAGAGCGTTCAAACACCTTGGCAGCTTTTTGACTGTATTAAGGCCAGTCTCAATAGTGAGAATTGCATTAAGTTATTGTCGCCGTACATCGACAAAAACAACTGGTATCAAACCGCAGACGAGTGCGAAATGGTCTCAGAGAATCAATTTATATTGAAAGGCCGAACCGACCGAGTGATCAAGATAGAAGAAAAACGAGTATCACTGGTTGAAGTTGAAAAGCGACTGGAGCAACTACCTTGGATAAGCGAGTGTGTGGTCATTCCCTTTGAAGAGCCTGAACGCTTAATTTTAGCATCGGTTTTGGTATTATCAGAGGAAGGCCAAGCGACTCTCGCAACCATGAGTAAAGGTAAATTCTGGTTAATGTTACGTTCAGAACTCAGAAAATGGTTAGAGCCAATCGCTATTCCAAGAAAGTATCGTGTTGTTGATGAGATCCCCCTCAACAGCCAAGGCAAGCGACTAACCTCTCACATAGAGCAGCTCGTAAAATCATAAAAATCACTGGTCGAATTTTATACTGAGATTATCTTTTATATTTTTGTCACAACACCCATTTTAGCCCAAGGATTCTAAGCACACGCTATGGATAAGAGAAAACCAAACGTCATTGCTGTTGACACTGTAGAGAAAGAATCGACCCTGACACTCCATGTTACCGGAGACATCACCGATTTTAAGGGGCACTTTAAGAGCTTCCCTATTCTTCCCGGTGTGACACAAATTGACTGGGCACTTCACTATGCTGTCCAAGAGTTAAATGTCCCTGGTTACTTTAAAGGTATGGAGGTCATCAAATTCCAAGAGCCTATCCTTCCTAACGCCACAATCCAGCTATCACTCAAATGGGATGCTGACAAAGACAAGCTGAGCTTCAGTTACACCTCGAATAACGGCGAACAGACCCACTCTTCAGGAAAAATGAAGCTGGGAGAGAAAAGTGAATAGCGCTCCTGCTGAGGCTGCTTCTCAACACGTAACAAAAGAAAGCGACTACAAAGCTTGCTTCCTAATTCCGTGCTTTAACCACGGCGAAACCATGCCTGCAGTGGTGTCGTCACTCCATCATTTTGAGTTGCCGATCATCATCGTTGACGATGGCAGTGAACTCACCACGAAACAGTTTCTGGCTCCCTTAGTAGAGAATTCAAACGTAACCTTGGTGACGCTTGAGCAGAACCAAGGCAAAGGCGGTGCCGTAAAGACTGGCATCAAGCGAGCACAGCAGCTCGGCTTTAGTCATGCCATTCAGATTGATGCTGACGGTCAACATGACCTAGACGCCCTACCCGCCTTAATCGAAGCGTCACAAGCTAAGCCCCAGCGCCTGATCTCAGGTCAGCCTGTCTATGACGATAGCGTACCGAAGGCAAGGCTCTACGGGCGCTACGCGACACATATTTGGGTGTGGATAGAAACTCTATCTCTCTCGATTAAAGACAGCATGTGTGGCTTTAGAGCGTATCCAATCGATAAGACACAAACAGTACTGAATAAATACGATGTCGGTTCGAGAATGGACTTCGATATCGAGATTCTGGTTCGCTTATACTGGGAAGGTTGCGACATTGACTTCATTGAGACGCGAGTCATCTACCCTGAAAATGGTGTCTCTCATTTCGATGCGCTGTGGGACAACGTAAAAATCAGTTGGATGCATACTCGACTGTTCTTCGGCATGCTGCCAAGAGCCCCTAAGCTGATTGCTCGTCACTTCAAATCAGATTCTGAAGATCACCTAACAAGTTCGACACAATTTTCAGAAAGCAATCAGGCGCAGCAGACACCAAATAGCACTGAACAGCCTCATTGGTCCAGAACTCAAGAGCGCGGCACAGTTCTCGGTATCAAACTGTTGTTAGCTGTGTACTCACTATTAGGCCGAGGTGTATTCAACCTAATTTTGCGCGGTGTGATGCGTTACTACCATTTGACAGGCAAGCGCGCGCGAAACGCTTCTGAGCAATACCTATTCCAGCTTAAGACATACGCAGAGCAACAGAATATTGAGTTACCCGCTGAATTAACCAGTTATAACCACCTGCTTTCATTTGGCCATACCATGCTAGACAAATTAGCCGCATGGAAAGGTGATTTTTCAGTCGATAACCTGACCATTCATGGTCAAGAGCAATTCGAAAGTATGGTGGAAAACCAGCAAGGTGTGCTAATCCTGGGTTCTCACCTTGGTAATATCGAGTTGTGCCGTGCTTTGGGACGTCGACACTCACACATCAAAATCAATGCGCTGGTCTTCACGGAACACGCCGAACGCTTTAATTCGGTGATGAAAGCAGTAAACCCACAATCTGATTTAAACCTGATTCAGGTGACATCGATGGGCCCTGATACCGCCATCTTGTTGCAACAAAAATTGGAGCAAGGTGAATGGATTGTGATCGTTGGCGATAGAACCTCCACCAGCAAAGAGAGTCGCTCAGTATGGGCAGAGTTCTTGGGTAAAGAAGCTCCCTTCCCTCAAGGGCCATTTATGTTAGCCTCTGTTCTCAAAGCGCCAGTATTCTTATTGTTTGGCCTACGAGATGACTCACAAACCAAACCGCATTTTAATGTCTATTTTGAGCATTTCAGCGACAAGATAGAGCTACCAAGGAAGACTCGCGAACAATCTTTACAGCAAGTCGTGCAGAAATACGCAGACCGACTTCAGCACTACACACTGAAAGCACCGCTTCAGTGGTACAACTTTTTTAACTTTTGGACATTGAGCAAGCACCATGACGAAAACAAATCCAAATAGCATCACCTTTGGTGCCGAACGCCTCACTATTGAGGATGTTGTCGCTATTTCACAAGGCGCAAAAGCCTCGATGAACTCAAGCAATGAGTTCACATCAAAGATCGACCGCGGTGTCGCTTTTTTAGAACGCCTATTGAAAGAAGAAGGCGTGATCTATGGTGTGACAACGGGCTACGGTGACTCATGTACCGTTGCAATTCCGCCAAACCTTGTTGATGAATTACCACTGCATCTAACGCGCTTTCATGGCTGTGGTTTAGGCGAAATACTGTCTCACGAACAATCTCGTGCAGTATTAGCAACGCGCCTTTGTTCATTGTCACAAGGTGTCTCTGGTGTGACTCACGATTTGCTCAACCAGATCGTTACTCTGATCAACCAAGATATCTCACCGCGTATTCCTCAAGAAGGATCGGTTGGTGCCAGTGGCGATTTAACGCCTCTCTCTTACTTGGCTGCAGCATTGATTGGTGAGCGCGATGTTATCTACAAAGGTGAAGTTCGCCCTACTAGTGACGTTTACAAAGAGCTAGGCATTAGCCCTATCAAGCTTAAGCCAAAAGAAGGCTTAGCATTGATGAATGGCACGTCAGTCATGACGGCTTTGGCTTGTATCGCCTACAAACGTGCAGAATACCTAGCTCAGCTGTCGACTAAGATCACCGCAATGGTGTCTGTAGGTATGCAAGGCAACGATTTCCATTTCGATGAAGCGCTATTTGCTGTTAAACCACACCCAGGCCAGCAGCAAGTTGCAGCATGGCTGCGTGATGACTTACAAGCAGATCGCCCGCCACGCAACAGTGATCGCCTACAAGATCGTTACTCTCTGCGTTGTGCACCGCATGTGATTGGTGTGGTTCAAGACTCTCTGCCTTGGCTACGCCAAATGATTGAGAACGAACTAAACAGCGCTAACGATAACCCAATTATCGATGGCGATAATGAGCGCGTACTGCACGGTGGACACTTCTACGGTGGCCATATCGCAATGGCAATGGATACACTAAAAACAGCGGTAGCCAACCTTGCGGACCTACTTGATCGACAAATGGCGCAGTTGATGGATTACAAGTTCAACAACGGCTTGCCATTTAACCTAACCGGTGCTGAAGGCGAGCGTAAACCAATCAACCACGGTTTCAAAGCGGTACAGATTGGCGTTTCAGCTTGGACAGCAGAAGCATTAAAACACACCATGCCAGCAAGCGTGTTCTCTCGTTCAACTGAGTGTCACAACCAAGACAAAGTCAGCATGGGCACTATTGCGGCTCGTGACTGCTTACGCGTTCTTGAACTGACTGAACAAGTAGCGGCAGCATCACTTCTGGCGGGGACACAAGCGCTTGAACTTCGTAAACGCCATAATGAGCTTGATGAGCACCACATGAGTGAAAACCTAAAGCACATTCGCGACGAAGTGCTTAAAGAGTTTGAATTTATCGTAGAAGATCGACCACTTGAAGGCGATCTACGCCACTTCATTGCTCGTATTCAAAGTCAACACTGGTCACTTTACTCCTAGAGTAGCTAACCCTTTATGCAATATTGTTGAGAGCGATTTATGTCTGAAATCCTTCATCCATTAAAATCAGAGGTTACTTTAGTAACCTCATTCCAAGATGCCGACCCAATGGGCGTGATCTACCATGGCAACTACTTCCGATTTTTTGAAGAAGTTAGGCGCATCATGATGGATAAGATTGAGTACAACTACCATGAGATGAAGGATTCGGGCTACATGTGGCCGATCATCGACACGCGCGTAAAGTACATCAAAGCAATACCGTTTAATCATCAGATCACGGTATCCGCTAAGTTAACTGAATGGGAAAACCGCTTGCGTGTTGACTACGAAATTCACGATGCCAACACCGGTGCTCGTATGACACGCGCTCACACCATGCAGGTTGCAGTAACCATTGAAGAACAAGATATGTGTTTTGCTTCTCCGAAGGTGTTTACCGATAAAGTCGAACGCTGGCATCAATTTGGCTGCTTACCCCAATCAGCTGAGCAGCAATCAAACGATCACCAATCAGAGCAACCGCAAGTACCTAACACACAGCAGCAGGTGAAACATGAGTCTGTTTAAACACGGGCGTAAGCAAATCAGTATCGCACTGCTAGGACTTGCCTCAATGATGGCGAGTCACTTGGCTGGCGCTAGCGAGAACACGAATGCTGTCGGTTCTATTACAGAACTACAAACCGTGTTAAGCGAAAATAGTATCGTTCGTGGTCAATTTACTCAAACACGTAACATGGAAATGTTCGCCCAACCTCTAACATCACAAGGTACTTTCCTGTTAGACAAGTCGAATGGTTTGCTTTGGACACAAGCGACTCCCTTTCCTGTGAGCTTGGTGCTCACGGATAACAAACTGAGCCAAAGGTTTGCCGATCAACCCGCTAAGATCATTACCGATAAAGAAAACCCAATGGCATTTTATTTCAGCCATATATTCCTGTCGGTGTTTCACGGGGACACGCAAAAACTTCAAGAGCAATTCTCACTGTCATTTGAACCAGCGACTGCGAAAAATTCTGATGAAAGTGCAAACTCAAGTTCACAAGACACACGATGGACACTCACTCTAAAGCCAAAGAATGCGCCAATGAACGCGGTGTTTGAAGCCATCACACTGCAAGGACAAGGTGACATTGAACGTATCGAACTTAGAGAAGTTCGTGGGGACAGCACAGTGATCGAATTTAGCCAGTTAAGCCATCTACCGGAAGTATTATCAGATGCTGAAGCGCAACAATTCCAATTCTAGCCTAGCCCTTGCTTGGCTTGTTGTCGTAATACTGTTTAGCGGATTGTTGATCAAACAATTCGCTTTTTCTTCGTCGGTACCCATTGAAAGCAACATCATGAAATTGCTGCCAGAAAACCAGCAAGATCCCATGGTAGAGCAAGCCTTTCAGCAAATATCCAGCTCGATGAGCGAGCAAGTGGTGTTTATCATAAGTGCCTCCGACGTCGAACAAGCCATGACAGCGACTGACGCTTTTGAAAAAGCCCTCAACCGAAGATCTTTCTCAAATAAGCCAACGCTGTTTAAGCAAGTTCAAGGCAAGATCAACGCCAGCACGCAAAGCCAATGGAGCGATTTCTATTTTCGTCATCGAGCTCAACTTCTAACTCAACAACAAAAAGAGACGCTGACACACTCGCCGGATTCGCGAGCTCAATATGTCATTCAGTCTTTGTACAATCCGTTCTCAGGCGTCACTGCAGCAGAGCTATCTCTAGACCCATTCTTGTTATTTCGTGACTACATTAGTGCTGTTGGCGTTCAATCAAGTAACTTTGTTCTGAAAGAAGGCTACCTCACAGCCCAGTCTAATGAGCCAGCTCATATTTTGGTGACAGCTACTCTGGCAGGTTCGCCTTATAGTTTAGCGATTCAAGAGCAGCTTCCAGATCTTGATTCAATTGAGCGCGAGATCGAAAAGCAGTTTGGTGTCAAAGTGCAGCATACCGGTGTGGTGTTCTACGCCAATTACGGTACCGAAAGCGCGAAATCAGAAATCAGTACCATTGGTTTGGGCTCATTGGCAGGTGTGATTTTATTGGTGTGGCTGACGTTTCGTAGTGCCTTACCTCTTGCCTTGTCTTTGCTTTCAATCAGTACCGGATTATTGGTCGCACTGGCAAGCACCGTCGCTATCTTCGGTAAAGTTCACCTGTTTAGTTTGGTGTTCGGTGCCAGCTTAATTGGCGTATCCATCGATTACTCCTTTCACTACCTGACTGACCGCTTAGCTGCTGGGAGTAAATGGCAAAGTGACAAAGGCCTAAAGCACATTCTCGTTGCGATCACCTTGGGTCTTATCACCAGCTTGATTGGCTACCTAGGTCTGTTGGTGGCACCTTTCCCTGGCTTGCAGCAACTTGCTCTGTTCTCGTCAATTGGACTTATTGCCGCTTACGCCAGCGTGGTGTGTTGGTACCCCGTTTTAGCGGCAAAACCAAGCCAAGAGCGTCCACTTCCTCTGTCGAAGCTTTGGCATACTTGGTTAAGCCTGTGGAACAACCAAAAATTTAAAATTGGCTTACCGTTGGCTGTGACTGTCTTGAGCCTGATATCACTCAGTCAAATTCGTTACGACGACGATATTCGCCAACTTCAGGCGATGCCAGAGCAACTCAAACAGCAAGAGCAAGCCATTACTGAAATCTCAGGATTAGGTAGTGGTCAAAATATGCTGCTGGTGACCGCCAACAGCGATCAAAAACTGCTAAAAAAACTGGCAGATATCACCACGAGCTTAAATTCTTTGGTCGATAGCCAAGGTATCTCCGGATATCGCAGCATCAATCAACAGTTGCTAAGCGAACAAGACCAGCATGATAACTATCAGTTAGTTGAACAGCTCTATGGCCAGCAAAGCCATATATTACAAAGCACGCTAGGTTGGTCTACTTTTCCACAACTACCAAAATTCGAACCAATCACGGTATCTGGATTTTTAGAATCACCGGTGTCAGAACCTGTTCGACCACTTTGGTTAAAACCGATCGATGGGCAAGCCGCGTCAGTCATTTTGATCAAAGACGTCACGAATTCAGAATTGTTCTCTCAATGGCTCGATTCAAGCTTTGCTCAGCAACAAGGCGTTAAATACCTTAATAAAGCCGATGAAATCTCTGCTCTCTTTGCGGAATATAGAGTCAAGATCACCGAGTTGTTATTGATAGCATTAGCGGTTATTGGCATGGTGTTGGGTTGGCGTTATGGTGTGAAGCAAAGCCTATTAATGCTATTGCCATCGTTAATTGCCGGTGTCGCTGGTTTAGCGGTCACGGGTATTTTAGGCTCGACACTGAATCTGTTTAACCTGCTTGGACTGATTCTGATTCTAGGGATTGGTATCGACTACACCCTGTTCTTTGCTGAGCAGAAGAAATCACTAAGCACCTTGTTAGCGATTACTTTGTCAGGCCTCACGACGCTACTCTCATTTGGCTTATTGTCACTGAGTCAGACTCATGCCATTCATAGCTTCGGTGTTACCGTCCTAACTGGTATTTTCGTCGCGTGGTTGCTTTCGCCACTTGCAATCAACCACCAACAAGCAGCGGAAAAATCAAACTCTCGAGAGGCTTTTAGATGAACAAAACAATCAAGATAGCGCTCGCCGTTGGATTGGGCTTACTACTCAGCGCTTGTTCGATGGTGCCTCAACAGCCTACAGGCGCAAGTGTCGCAATCGATAAAGACACCGAGCTAGCCTTGCCGCTGCCTGCTGAACTGGGATACTCATTTACAGCAAGCCAGCTGATCAGCGCAACATGGCAAGATGATACGCAGCAACTTCCTGTTCAAGTCGAAGTCACATCAGACAAAGTCGTGTTGGCGGGTTTCTCCTCTTGGGGTACTCGCATTCTATCGCTGCAATACCAAAACCAAACGATTGATACTCAAGTTCTATCTGGTCTTGGCGCTACCCTGCCGCTACCCGAGCAAGTACTATTTAATTTGATGCTGACTCTATGGCCAGTTGAAGCATGGGCTCAACCTTTACAAGACATCGGTTGGTATTTGGTCGATACCGAAAACAGACGCACCGTATTTGATGAAAACCAACAGCCAATCATTAAAATTGATTACCAAGCAGAGCCCGGAACACACAAAACCGCAGGCAACATTGTTTTCAAGCATTTGATTCAAGGCTACACCATCACGATACAAACGTTGAACTCAACGATTGTCGATAACCCAAGTAAGAGCTAAACATCATGCCTATTTATATCCAAGACTGTGGTTTCCACTCCGCATTAGGCTCAAGCGTTGCTGACATTCATGGCTGCCTCAAAGGCGAGCATGAATCAAACATGGTTGAAGTGAGCGACATGCTAAACGACGGTAAGCCGACGGTCGTTGGTAAGGTCGCAGGTGATTTACCGGAAATTCCATCAGTTCAAGCGGAATACGCCACTCGCAACAATCAACTGGCGTTATCGGCTGTTAATCAAATCAAAGACTCTATCGAGCAAGCAAAATCACAATTTGGTACCGATAGAATTGCTGTAGTTATCGGCACAAGCACCTCGGGAATTTCTGATGGTGAAACGGCGTTTAAACACAAACTAGAACATGGCTCTTTCCCCGAAGATTTCCACTATTCAAAACAAGAGCTAAGCAACACCTCAGAGTTTGTTAGTCAATATTGCTCGTTGACAGGGCCAAGCTACGCAATCTCGACCGCCTGCTCATCAAGCGGCCGTGTTTTTCTTACCGCTCAACGCTTGTTAGATTCTGGAATGGCGGATGCAGTGTTGGTTGGAGGTGTCGACACCTTATGTAAGCTGACGCTCAATGGTTTTCATGGTCTTGAAGCACTTTCAACCACACATTGTAAGCCGTTTAGTGCCTCTCGAAATGGCATCAACATCGGAGAAGCAGCAGCATTTATGTTGCTCAGCAAAACAAAACTGAATGTTGCTAATACAAACCAGAATATACCTAGCATTGCCTTGTTAGGCTGTGGCGATAGCTCTGACGCACATCATATTTCAGCGCCCCATCCTGAAGGAAATGGCGCAGAACAAGCTATGAGAAAAGCGTTAGATTCTGCTCAGTTACAAGCTGAAGACATCGGTTATATCAATGCTCATGGCACCGCAACTCCACTCAATGATTCAATGGAAAGCAAAGCCATTCATCGTATTTTTGCAAACAAGGTTCCCGTCAGTTCCACCAAGCCTCTCACCGGGCATACTCTTGGGGCCGCAAGTGCAATAGAGGCTGCAATAGCATGGCATATTTTAAAATATGACTTACCGCTTCCCTTACAAAAATGTCAGGATAAAGCTGAAGATATTGAGATTGATTTGGTAAACTGTTCCCAGAAACTTAAAGTAAAGAACATCTTAAGCAACTCGTTCGCTTTTGGTGGCAACAACATTAGCCTGATCTTTGGTGTAGTAAATGACTGATATCCCTTCTGTAGACCAACTTCTCCCACACGATGATCCGATGATATTAATCGATCGTGCTATCAACGTAGAGGCGTTGTCGATTCACTGTCAGGTCGATATTGGTGCTCATAACCTGTTCTTTAATGCCGAATCTCAAACCGTACCCGCTTATGTGGGTATCGAGTTTATGGCGCAGTCTGTAGCGGCATGGTCTGGATACCATGCGCTGAAAAACGGCACGACTCCTCCAATCGGCTTCTTACTCGGCTCTCGTCGTTACAAGTCACTGTGTGATGAGTTCACTCAAGGTCAGACCCTTGATATCTACGCCGAGCAACTGATGGAAGACAGTGGCATGGCCGTGTTTACCGCCCGAGTCGAAGACCAAGGTGAGTTAGTGGCTCAATGCCAACTCAACGTCTACGTGCCGACCGAACAAAAATTACAAGAAATGAAAACTAGGAGCCCATCATGACCCGTCAGGTTTTAGTCACAGGTGCTAGCAAAGGCATCGGTAAAGCGATCGCTATTCAACTCGCGAAAGACGGATTTGAAATTGCCGTTCATTACATGGGTGACAAGCAAGGTGCTGAAGAGACGTTAAAGTCGATCACCGAACTGGGTGGCGCGGGGCGTCTTACCCAATTTGATATCAGCAATCGCAGCGAGTGTCGCGAAAAACTTGAGTCAGATATTGCCGAGCATGGCGCTTACTATGGTGTGGTGAACAATGCGGGTATTACTCGTGACACAGCATTCCCAGCCATGACGGAAGAAGAGTGGGATGGCGTGATCCATACCAACCTCGACAGCTTCTACAACGTACTTCACCCGTGCGTGATGCCAATGGTTCAAAAACGCAAAGGCGGTCGAATCGTTACTCTGGCGTCGGTATCCGGCATCATGGGTAACCGCGGCCAAACCAACTATGCCGCAGCAAAAGCGGGCGTGATTGGCGCAACTAAATCTCTGGCTTTAGAGCTCGCGAAACGTAAAATCACAGTAAACTGCGTGGCTCCTGGCTTAATCGATACCGGTATGGTGGATGAGCACGTGAAAGATCATGCGCTTCCTCAAGTGCCACTGCGCCGCATGGGCGAGCCAGAAGAAGTCGCCGGCCTAGTGAGCTATCTCATGTCTGATATTGCAGGCTACGTTACTCGCCAAGTAATTTCAGTTAATGGAGGCTTAGTATGACCCGCCGCGTTGTTGTAACTGGCATGTCTGGTGTTACTGCCTTTGGTAATGATTGGCAGCACATCGAGCCAAAACTGAAAGCGTGTGAAAATGCCACTCAATATATGCCAAGCTTTGAGCAGTATGATGGCCTCAACACTAAGCTAGCTGCGCCTATTGATGACTTCCAGTTGCCAAAACACTACAAACGCAAACAGGTTCGAGGCATGGGTCGGGTTTCTCGCTTAGCCACTGTCGCGACTGAAGATGCTTTAACACAAGCCAGGTTGATTGGACATGATGTTCTGACTAACGGAGAAACTGGCATTGCCTACGGGTCTTCAACCGGCAGTACCGATGCAGTTGGCGCATTCGGCGTAATGCTTAACGAGAAGTCGACACGTGCGATCACCGCAACGACTTACGTTCAGATGATGCCACACACCGCAGCGGTCAACGTCGGGCTATTCTTTGGCCTACGCGGCCGCGTGATCCCCACCAGCAGTGCCTGCACTTCAGGAAGCCAAGCGATTGGTTACGCCTATGAAGCGATCAAACACGGCTACCAAACCGTAATGGTTGCCGGCGGCGGTGAAGAGCTATGCCCAACTGAGTCTGCCGTTTTCGATACCCTTTTTGCTACCAGTTTAAAAAACGACACGCCAGAAAAATCCCCTAGCCCTTACGACAGTGAGCGCGATGGCCTGGTTATCGGTGAAGGCGCAGGTACACTTGTTCTTGAAGAGTATGAACATGCTGTGGCTCGTGGCGCAAAGATCTACGCTGAGATCATCGGTTTTGCCAGCAACTGCGATGCAGCTCATGTGACTCAACCTCAGATGGAAACCATGCAAATCTGTATGGAGAAAGCGCTGAAAGATGCACAGCTTCCTGCTGAAAAAATTGGTTATGTTTCGGCGCACGGAACGGCAACAGATAAAGGCGATATTGCAGAAAGTAATGCGACCGCGAACATTTTTGGTGAAGTGCCAATCAGCTCATTAAAAAGCTACTTTGGTCATACGCTTGGCGCATGTGGTGCCATTGAGGCTTGGTTGAGCCTAGAAATGATGCATTCCGGCTGGTTCAGCCCAACATTGAACCTTGAAAACATCGACGAACGCTGCGGTAAACTCGATTACATTACAGGTTCTGGTCGCGAATTGGATGTTGAGTATGTAATGAGTAATAACTTTGCCTTTGGCGGAATCAACACTTCCATCATCTTCAAAAAGATTTAAGCTTATTTATTAGCTAAAACTCGAGACAAATAAAAAGGGTCAGTAACCAAGTTACTGACCCTTTTTTGAATCTAGCAAAAGCTCAATTAAGCATTAGCTTCACGCTCAGCGATGAACTCAAGAGCCATCTTGATACGAGCGATTACGCGCTCTTTACCAACAAGCTCCATCACTGCATCAACAGAAGGAGACTGGCCGCCACCTGTTACTGCTACGCGAAGTGGCATACCGATTTTACCCATGCCGACCTCTAGCTCTTCACATACTGCTGCAATCACACCATCTTTGATGTTTGCAGTAGTGAAATCTTCAAGCGCTTCAACCTTAGCAAGAGCAAGCTCTAGTGGGCCTTTAGCAACACCACGTAGGTGCTTCTTCGCTGCGCCAGCTTCAAACTCAGAGAAATCTTCGTAGAAGTAACGAGACTGTTCAGCAAGTTCGATAAGCGTATTACAACGCTCGCCAACTAGCGTTATCACTTCAGTGATAGCCGGGCCATTTGTTGTATCGATCTTTTGTGCGTCTAGGTGCCATTGCAGGTATTTAGCAACGTACTCAGGCTCAGAAGTCTTGATGTAGTGGTTGTTCAACCAAAGTAGCTTATCAGTGTTGAATGCAGAAGCAGACTTGCTGATAGCGTTCAGGCTGAAGAATTCAATCATCTCTTCTTGAGAGAAGATCTCTTGGTCACCGTGAGACCAACCTAAACGAACTAGGTAGTTGTTTAGTGCATTTGGTAGGTAACCTTCGTCGCGGTATTGCATTACAGAGACAGCACCATGACGCTTAGAAAGTTTCGCACCGTCATCACCAAGAATCATTGCACAGTGAGCGAAAGTTGGAACTGGCGCGCCTAGTGCTTCATAGATGTTGATTTGACGAGGAGTGTTGTTGATGTGGTCTTCACCACGTACAACGTGTGTAATACCCATGTCCCAGTCATCCACGACAACCACGAAATTGTATGTTGGTGCACCGTCGGTACGACGAATTATTAGGTCATCAAGTTGGCTATTAGAGATTTCGATGCGACCACGGATTTGGTCATCAAAGACTACGCTGCCTTCTTTAGGGTTACGGAAACGGATAACGCATGCATCACCTTCTTTTGCAGCTTCGTTTGCTGCAACAATTTTAGGGTGGTTCGCATCGTAACGAGCCATCTCTTTGTTTTCTTCTTGCTCTGCACGAATTTCGTCAAGCAGCTCTTTAGACGCATAGCATTTGAAAGCTTTGTCTTCAGCAAGTAGCTTATCAACCATTTCGTTGTAACGGTCAAAACGCTTAGATTGGTAGTAAGGACCTTCATCCCATTCCATACCCATCCATTGCATGCCTTCTAGAATTGCATCAACCGCTTCTTGAGAGTTACGCTCAAGGTCCGTGTCTTCGATACGCAGAACGAATTCACCACCTTGGTTCTTAGCGAATAGCCAAGAGTAAAGTGCAGTACGTGCACCACCAACGTGAAGATAGCCAGTTGGGCTAGGAGCAAAACGAGTTTTAACCGTCATTTAAATACCTTGATTATGTAGGTGATTCTTTTAGTGATTGCCATTACAAAGCCTGCAACAGAAAAATATCACTAAATTTTGGGCGCTATTTTATCACCACCGCTTAAATCTACAATCAGTAGAGGCGGATAAATGCTCCGATTCTGCAATTTGTATTTGACCTTCCCCTTACGGGAAGGTTTATGTTAGGCCTAGATGAGAATTGGAGTATCGATATGAACCATTACACAACAGCGCTCAACGGCCTAAATTGCATGGGTTGTGCGAAGAAAGTCTGCACACTGTTCGATGATCTCGAGAATACGACGATCAATGACATATCGCCGACCTACATCGATATTTCGACTCCTCTTAGTTATGTTGAGCTCAACGAACAATTGGCGACCCTAGGTTATAGCATGGGCAATAAACTGCACCTTTCGTTATCCGGTCTTAGCTGCAGTAAGTGCGTGAACAAGCTGACTCAAGCGCTTGAGCAGACCGAGCAAATCTCAGACCTAGAAGTCAGCAAACATGAATTGTCCTTGGTTACTCTGCTTTCAGAATCCGAGCTTATTGAGCTAATCGAAAGTGTGGGTTATCACGCGGCTTCCTACTCTGAAGTTAATGAGCCTTTATCTAATTCAGATTCAGATTCAGAAGACGATAAAAAAACAGTGCCCGTGGAACCGACACAAGATAAACCTGCTGCTAGCCAATATACCTATCACCTTGTTCTTGAGGGAATGACGTGTGCGAGTTGTGTTTCTTCGGTAGAGAAAGCGCTGAAAAAGAATGAGTTCGTCGACCAAGCTCAGATCAACCTCGCTGAACAGACAGCCTTGGTCTTCACATCTGAAACACGTGACGTCATCGAGAGCGCGCTAATAGAATCGGTGAAAAACGCAGGTTACGGTGCCGAGTTCGTTGATGACGCGGCAACTCAACAACAAAAACAGCAAGAGCAACAACTTCGTACCCAAAAAGCTTTCCTAAAGAATTCAGTAAGCGCGCTACTTATCGGTGCTCCGCTGATGGCGTGGGGTCTGTTTGGTGGCAGCATGACTATTGCTACATTTAACGACCAATTGGCTTGGGGCTTAATAGGTGTCGTCTGTTTGGTACTGCTTGCGACCTCAGGACGCAGCTTCTTTACTAACGCTTGGCAATCACTGATGCACAAGCGTGCAACCATGGATACCTTGGTCGCTCTAGGTACAGGCGCGGCATGGTTCTATTCAATGCTGGTTGTGCTGATTCCATCATGGTTCCCAGAACCATCACGCCATGTCTATTTTGAAGCGAGTGCAATGATTGTTGGCCTTATTTCTTTGGGTCACTACATTGAAGCTAAAGCCAAGGCACGCACCACCAAATCTTTGCAGGCACTGATTAATTTACAACCTCAAAAGGCTGTGGTTATCGTCGATGGTAAAGAGCAAACCATCGCTGTAGAAGCCATTCAAGTCGATATGCAAGTTCGAGTGAAACCGGGAGAAAAAGTCCCTGTCGATGGTGTCGTGATATCTGGCGAATCTTATATCGATGAATCGATGCTGACTGGCGAACCACTTCCCAACGTTAAATCAATTAATGATGGCGTTTCTGCTGGTACCATCAATGGTGATGGTAGCTTAGTTATTGAAGCGACAGGAATTGGTTCAAGCACCATGTTGGCTCGAATCATTCAGATGGTTCGCCAAGCACAAAGCAGCAAGCCTGCGATTGCGAAGCTTGCCGACTCTATCTCTGCCGTTTTCGTACCAGTTGTGGTCGCAATCGCAGCCATTGCCGCCCTAGTTTGGTTTTTTGTTGGACCACAACCGAGTGCAAGTTACATGCTCGTGGTATCAACCACTGTACTGATCATCGCCTGTCCATGTGCCTTGGGCTTAGCGACACCGCTCTCTATTACTGTCGGCGTGGGCAAAGCCGCTGAGTTTGGTGTTCTGATCAAGGATGCCGATGTGTTGCAATCTGCAAGCAAAATCGATGCTGTCGTATTTGATAAAACAGGCACCCTAACCCAAGGTAAGCCAACCGTTCAGCAGGCCTTTTATGGCGACTTATCAGAACAAGAACTGCTGGCTTACGCCTATTCGGTAGAGGTAGGCTCAGAACACCCATTAGCGAAAGCCGTTTGCCAATATGCTGAGAGCTTACAAGTTTCAGCGCTACCCCAAAGCGAATTCGAAAACCAAAGAGGGCTTGGAGTACAGGCAATAATTAGCGGCAAAAACGTTCAAGTAGGCTCACTTAAGTACCTCACCCAACTCGGCATCAATACAGACATTGGCGCAGACTTTATCGAGCTTTGCCGTTCACAAGCATGGACACCCATCTTCGTTGTAATCGACCAAAAACTGGAAGGAATATTTGGCATTTCAGATGCATTAAAAATAGATAGCAAACAAGCCATTGCTCAACTAAAATCCGCTGGAATTCACACCGTACTATTAACAGGCGACAATGACTCTGTGGCTCAAGCAATAGGTAAAAACGTCGGTATCGACGAGGTTATCTCGGAAGTACTACCAGAGCAGAAAGCTCAACATATTGTTCAGCTGCAACAGCAATATAAGAGTGTTGCCATGGTCGGAGACGGTATTAACGATGCACCCGCTCTTGCTCAAGCGGATATAGGAATCGCAATGGGCAGTGGCAGTGATGTCGCGATTGAAAGTGCGCAAATGACGCTACTCAACTCATCGCCATTATCAGTAAGCAACGCGATCGAGTTATCTCAAGCGACCGTGAGAAATATGAAGCAAAACCTATTTGGTGCCTTCATCTACAACTCGCTTGGTATTCCTATCGCAGCCGGTGTGCTCTACCCATTTTTCGGATTTCTGCTTAGTCCTGTCGTTGCAGGCGCTGCGATGGCGATGTCGTCAATTACTGTAGTCAGCAATGCCAACAGATTAAGACTGTTTAAACCCACACATTCTAATATCAACAAAAACCATATTCATGAGGTTCACCATGATTCGTAAAATTATGACTCTTACTGCACTCGCTGCAATTTCAGGACAAGCTCTCGCTACTAATGTACTAAACCATAAGTCTCCATACTGTGGCTGCTGCACAGAGTGGACAGAACACATGCAAGACGCAGGTTTCGATGTCACAGAGAAACTCCATGATGACATGAACCCAATCAAGCAGAAGTTAGGAGTAACGCCAGAGCTGGCTTCTTGCCATACGGCAGAGATCGACGGTTACGTATTTGAAGGACACATTCCAGCAGAGGATGTGAAAGCCTTTTTAGAAAACCCACCACGCAATGCGATTGGCTTGGCGGTTCCAGGCATGCCAATGGGCTCTCCGGGCATGGAGTATGGCGATAAGAAAGACGAGTATTCTGTGTATGCGTTTAACGAGAAAGGTCAGGTGTTTGAATACCGTCATTACAACGGAAAATAGAGCGTAAATAGACCTACGAACAGCAATAAAAATAGAGCCTAGCATTAAGTAAACCCAAGACTGTGGTTTACTTACTAGGCTCTTTGCTTTTGGACAGTAAAGCAAATCTTGTCGCGGCACCAACCGGGCTGTTAGTACCGCTATGTTTTCGTCGCTAGTTAGCAAAAACTCTATTTAACAAAAAAGCTAATTAGCGAAGAAACTCACTTGGCTAATAATCTAATCGATTAAGCAGCCAAGTGAGTCAGCTTAGAAGCCGTAAGATGCACCGAATACGAATGCGTTGTTTGTTTTAGACGCGCCGTTCGCGAAATCAACTCCGTTAGCTTGGCTACGGAATTCGAAGTAAGGTTGAACACCTTGACGAGTCCATGTTGCACGAAGCTCGTGATCCATAGCTTCAGCATCAATCATGTATACGTTGTTGTAGCTAAGCGCTAGGTCTTCGTTTACAGAGTAAGCAATGCGGTTATCCATGCGGTAATCAGTGTCAGCATCTGCAGAAGTGTCATCTATGTGTGCACGAGTACGGTTACTAATAGAGATACCGTTGTCGAAGTTGTAACCAATTTTAACCAGTGGACGGAACTGAATGCTCTCGCCAGCAGAGAAGACATGTTGGTAACCCGCTGCAACCCATAGGTTGTCAGTGATATTGAAAGCTTGCTCACCACCAACAGTGATGAATGCATTTGCTTGACCAGTTGTTGCGTCGCCACCAGTTTCAGCAGCAGTTAGACCTTCAAGGTCGCCAAGTTGGATGCCATCAAACTCAGTGTAAACAGTTAAACCGCCTAGAGAGTTGTCAAACGTGTGGCCAGCTTCTAGAGTCGAAGTCATATCAGAACCGTGGATACGGCCATCGTCGTGAAATTGGATATTACCTGTAACGTAAGAAGAACCAGCGAAAGCACTAGAAGCGAAAGCAAGAGAAAGTGCACTTAGAGCGATAATTTTTTTCATAGTAAACTGCCTTAGTTTAAATTTTTCAGCGACATATCTTCGGTATATCATTCACCTTCGCCGCTTGAGTAATTGGTAGCCTCCCTGGCATGAAATCTATCTTGCTCGATTTAATTTACGTTTCAAAATAAAAGGGCAAGCAGAGTGATCTCTCTCACCATCAAAAAAGGGAAAGTTATTTAACTTAAATAAATCAATAACTTAAAAACATAAAAATAGATAAAAAAAGAAACCCAATAATCAAAACGGATCAAGATCACGTTATTTCACGGCATAAAATTAGATTCAGTTGTTTCAATCACACCTGATTTATAGTTTTTTATGGCGGACTTATTTTTTGAAGAGAAGAATGAGAAGTGCGTCACTTTTGCGATGAAGCTCACCTTATGTACATTGTTGACGTTATAAACAAAGGTTATTTCTATATGTTTCAGTTTAAGGAATGTACCGAACTTAGTTTGGACGAAAAAAAAGCTCCCACTTTTATCTGAGTAAGATAATAGTTAGGGAGCTCATCTATTAATGTTGCTTATCGATTATTTCACCGAAGTCACTCGACTTACTTTCTCGCCACTTTCAGAGATAGAGCGGATGTAAGTTTCGCCTGAAACCGAAGGACGTTGTTGCTCATCATACGTTAGCCAGTTTTCACCATCCGCTGAGTATTGAAGCTCTACGCCAGGGAATTGAACGTTCATCGCTAGCTTGCCATCAACAACTTTTGCCCCCGGAACTGGTAGTCGGTAATCAATACCCGCTTTCTCAAGTTTAGCCAGTTCACGTTGACCAACAATATTCGCGAAGCGATTAAAGTCGTTGTTTAAAGACTGCTTATTTACTAAGTCAGTATCTTGAGAGTACTCAACGCCCACTTTGTAGTCGTTTTCCCAATCCGCTCTGTGCCATGCGCGCTCTGCTGCTGCAAGAACTCGTGGGAATACCATGTATTCATACTGCTCGTCAGTACGTACGGTTTCAGACCAAAGTTGCGCCGACAAACCGTAGAAAGGTTTTGCTTCAATCTCGCCTTTACCAGTGAAGCCATTGCCGTCACGGTCTAATGAGGTTTCCGCATTTTGTGGCATGTTTTCTGGTGCGAAACCGAACATCTTACGAGTATCCGTTGCACGCGTTGCCCAGTAGTAACCGCGCTCTGCTGCGTCTACTTCGTATGGCATATCCATGTATACGTAATCTGGGTTAGAGACAATCACGTCATAACCTTTCGCTGACCAATCGTACACTGATGAAGTTCCGCCCCAGTAAAGAACGTCCCAGAAGTTAACGCGAGTCGTTTCAGTCGCAAAACCAGCTTCACCCTCTTCCACATACTTCAAGCCATCTTGCCAAGCTTGGAAGTGAGGAATGCCTTTGTCTGCAACAATTTTTGATACTTCTTTTGCAAAGTAGCCAGGCAGGTGACCAAAATCACTC
This sequence comes from Vibrio sp. 10N.247.310.24, assembly GCF_041467175.1. Lineage (NCBI taxonomy): Bacteria > Pseudomonadati > Pseudomonadota > Gammaproteobacteria > Vibrionales > Vibrionaceae > Vibrio > Vibrio sp. 10N.247.310.24. The sequence goes on along the minus strand of NZ_JBFSUD010000036.1, from coordinate 3,912 downwards.
ACTGAACCATCAGCAATCAAAGACTGACATTGTGGAGACTGTTGGAATGGCTTGTCTTGCTTGTCTAGCTCAATGTTACCTTTCCATACCACTTTGTCTTGAGCATCAACATCTTGAAAGCCTGCGCCTAGCTTGATGTTTTTCGCTTCATCACCACCAAAGTGCCAAGTCGTTAGCGGCATACCCGCTTCATTGTGCATTGCTGCAATTTCAGTAATCACTTTATCAACAAAGCGAGTCGATGATTCCATACATGGGTTGATGAAGCTGTGCTTATCGTAGAACTGAATAGTCGTCACGTTTGAAGTATCTTGTGGATCCATCAAGCGATATTCACTTGCTTCAGCTTCTTTGCCTTCCGCCATTAGGCGAGTGTAACGCGCTTCCATTGATACCACAGCAGAACGAGCGTGTGCTGGCATATCAATTTCTGGAATTACTTCGATGCTGCGCGCTTTTGCGTAGCTTAAGATCTCGACGTAATCCGCTTTACTAAAGAAACCAGAGCCAAAGTTGTCTGTTGTTGGACCTGAACCTAGCTGAGGCAGTAAACAGCTTTGCTCTTCCAAATCAAAACAACGATTAGACCCTACATCCGTTAGCTCTGGTAAACCTGGGATTTCTAAACGCCAACCTTCATCATCAGTTAAGTGAAGGTGAAGTTTATTCATCTTGTATGCAGCCATTTGATCTAGCGTCGCTAGGATGGCATCTTTTGAGTGAAAGTTTCGAGCAACATCCACCATCACACCACGGTAATCAAAGCGTGGTGCATCTTTGATCGACAGTTGTGGTAGTGATTCAGCGTTCTGACTGTCTATTAGGCCAAAAATAGACTGAACTGCGTAGAAAGCACCTGTTTTATCAAACGCTTTAATCGCAATCCCCTCTTCCGAGATGCTTAGTTCATAAGCGCCAGATTTTGCTAAATCACCCGTAAACTGAGTAGGAACAACGGCAACACTAACAGGTAGGTCGCCACTCACATCTACGTTTACCACATCTGCACGTTCTTCAATTGCAGCGAACTGCTCAGCATCGAATGCCTCTTTAGGTAGGGCGATACCACCAGCAATACTCACTGAACCTTCCCCCGCTTCTACCGACATTGGGGTTGGTAAAAGCGTTGTTGAAACGTCTTGCGTTGCTAGATCCGCATTCTTTTCGAAACGCGTAACCGCAGTCGCCATGACATTGTTGTCATCAGGTGTACGCTTAAGGTGGTTTCCTTCCAAACCTGTTACGAACGACGCGACATCTTCAGTATTCAATGAAGCAATCATCTTAGGTTCTGCGTTTGGCGCAGTTACGAATGCACCCGGCATAAAGTCAGTTTCAAACAGTTGCCAGTACTCAGTCGTTAACGGAAGAATCACTTCTTCACCAGCGGCAAAACCATCGAACTTATCTGTTGGTTCTAGTTTGTGTAGGTCACCTGTTACACGAGTGATTTTAAATTGTTCGTTATCAACATCTAAAATAAGGCGAATACTATGGAAGTAGATAGTCCAATCTTTCGAATCAATCGCTTCACCGTCATTGGTCAGAGTCATGTTCACTTTATTACATGACGCCCACTCAGCACCTAGGTCCTGACAAGCCATGCCTTCATTCGCACCGTGATTGGTTAGAATTTCATATTGCACATCAAGGTTATCAGCCAGTGCATTAACCACCTGTTGCTCAGGTGCTTGCGTTACAGCACAACCCGTCAAACCAGCCAGTACCGCTACAGATAGTAAGTTTCTCTTCAACATCGTATTCACCCATAAATTTAAAATTGAGTCAGAAGCAAAGTGGAGCGCTTCGAAAGTTAGATAAACTATATGGGCTTATTTTTTGCCGTGAATTAAATCAGGTTAATAAAGTGATCAGCTTCAAATCTCAAAAACACTGATAAAATTAATTATATTAAAATCATAAAGTTACAACCTACGGCACTTCCGTCATTTTTATTTTGACGTAAAAACTGAGAATTGAATCACAATCTTTTTAAAGGATTTCATAAAATCGTGTTGTTGGTAGGGAGAAAGGTTTAAGAGTTTATTCGTGTTGTTATACTTTTCGTACAAACAACGTGACATCGTTCTCAAAAAAAACCGTTAAAAAACGCCGTCAAAATCAATTTTAACGAGTTCATATCTTTTAATAGGAGCTTTCCTTGCGCACATTTTTGTACGTAACTTTATTCGTTCTCGCATTTTCAGCCAAACAAGCTGCGGCCGAGCCTCTTTATTGGCAAGCCAAAAAGGATGATCTGACGCTTACTATCTTAGGTTCTGTGCACGTTGGGGATAAAAGTATGTACCCACTTCCTTCGGCAATCACCGACGCGCTAAAAAACAGTGATGGCTTAGTTATCGAAACGGATATAAGAAAGACAGAGGGTGTCGTTTATCCGACGACCAAAGTGACCACCGCTGATGTATTAAACAAACAACAAAAACAATTATTAACCGACATATCAAAATCATTGGGTATGCCAACGCAACAACTGCTTAACTCACCGCCTTGGGCAACCTCTCTATCGATACAGATGCAGCAGTTAAAAAAACTTGGTTATGGCTCCGCCGGCGGCGTTGATGCGACGCTAGCTTACAAAGCGACTATCCAAGATGTTCCAGTTGTCAGCTTAGAACCGCTTCAATTCCAAATAGACCTGATGACAAAACAAAAGGACGACGGTAAGGAGTGGTTAGTCAGTAGCCTTGAAGAGTTTGACCAAACTGATCGTGTGGTTAATTGCTTAATCGAAAGCTGGAAAGCGGGTGATTTAGCGAAGCTGGAAGCTTTCGCAGAGCTGTCTGAGATGTCACCTGAACTAGAGAAAGCATTTTTAACCGATCGCAATATAGACTGGGCAAACAAACTATCCGCCAATGATTGGAAACTTGACTCGAAAGAGAGCTACTTAATTGTGGTTGGCGCCTTGCACCTAATAGGAGAAGGTAACTTATTGCAGTTGTTAGAAGAGAAAGGTTTCAATGTCACTCAACAATCACAAAGCCAACAGGCCCGGTGTCAATTTGAGACTAGTGACGACAACTAACTAAATTCGATACCATGACCTTCTCATAATATAACCATTACTTAATAACTGAATCATTACACTTAATCGCACCATAACGGTGTTATTATCTTTCGCTCTTTTTATATACGGTGTTGTTCTCATGAAACCAGTACTCTTTGCTTTACCTTTAGCCCTAGCGATCCTCACGCCTACGGTAGTGACGGCTAAAGAAACTTGTACCATCGAACAGTTTCAGGCGATAGACATTCAACCGGATACAAAAGGCGGTGTGTTAGATAAAGAAAGCGGCCAGTTTCTGATCACTGAGAAGCCACCGATGCGCTGTGCCAATATTACGTTCATTACATCGACGACACGCAACCGTATCGCGAGCCAAATGAATAGAAAATTTGAAGCGAGCTTTTACGATGGCCAAACGAGTAACTCTCACTCGGTGACGTTTAACGAAGATGAAATACAGGCGGGTTACATTCGAATTGGTCGAAATAACCCTGTTGAAGCGTATGTTTGCTTTGTTACTTCAGAGACGCCAATCAAGAACATCACGTGTGATGTGAAGTAAACAGATTTTCGGCTGGCTTATTGAGTCAATCCTTTCTCTATGCGGGATGTTTAGAACAACAAGAGATTTCCGACTCGCTCCTTCGTCGCTCTAGGGAATGACACATATACCAAAATGCAAAAAAGCCGTAGCCCCCTCCATTACGAGAGTGCTACGGCTTTCTTCAATGTGGCAGTGAAGATCTTATTTTGAACATCAGGCGAACCCCACCTTGGTTCTGATCCTATTTCCTATGCTCTAAAACGACGAAAGCCTGCTCATTGAGCCAACACCTATCATTTAAGGTGTTTAGATCGCACAGTGTAGCGAGTCTTACTAA